>JALZAX010000154.1 GCA_030948055.1 Verrucomicrobiota bacterium
CGATCAGCTCTCGCGACGGTCGATGATTGTGAAAAAAACTCAGCCGCTGCCGGTTGAATGCGTGGTGCGCGGTTATCTGGCCGGCTCCGGCTGGAAAGATTATCAGGCGACCGGCGCCGTTTGCGGGCACAAACTCCCGCCGGGTTTGGAGCAGGCCGCGCAATTACCCGAGCCGATCTTTACCCCTTCAACGAAAAGCGAAGCGGGACATGATTTGAACATTGATTGGCAGGAATGCTGTCGCTTGCTCGGGGAAGAAACCGCGCGGAAGGCGCGCGATTTGAGTCTGCAAATTTACGCCGCCGGCCGAGAGCACGCCGCCAGTCGCGGCATCATCGTTGCTGATACGAAATTCGAATTCGGCATGCTCGACGGAGAACTTCTCCTGATCGACGAATGTCTCACGCCAGATTCCTCGCGCTTCTGGCCGGCCGATCGTTACGCGGTCGGGCAAAGTCCACCGAGCTACGACAAACAATTTGTGCGCGATTATCTTGAGACGCTCGCTTGGGACAAAACGCCGCCGGCCCCTTCCCTGCCCGTGGAAGTGATCGCGAAAACCTCCGCCAAATATCGCGAAGCTTTCTCGCGCTTAACCGGCACAGAATTGGCCTAACGAGTGTACCGCGACAAAAAAATTGTCGTCGTCATGCCGGCCTACAATGCGGCCCGCACCCTTCGTCAAACCTACGACGAAGTGATGGCGCAGGGCGTGGTCGACGAAGTGATTGTCGTGGATGACGCGAGTGCCGACGAAACCGTTCGACTCGCGCGCGAGTTGCCGCACACCACCGTGCTCACGCACGAAAAAAATCTCGGTTACGGCGCAAACCAGAAGACGTGTTACCGCGCCGCGCTCGCTGCCGGCGCCGACATTGTCGTCATGGTGCACCCCGATTATCAATACACGCCGCTCCTCATTCCGGCGATGGTTTCAATGATTGGCAACGGTCTTTACCCATGCGTGTTGGGCAGCCGCATTTTGGGAAATTCCGCACGGCAGGGCGGCATGCCCTGGTGGAAATACATTTCGAATCGTCTGCTTACGCTCACGGAAAATATTTTATTCGGCTCGAAACTTTCGGAATTTCACACCGGCTACCGCGCCTTTTCGAGCCAACTTCTGCAGGCGCTGCCGTTGCAGGAAAATTCCGACGACTTCGTCTTCGATAATCAGATGCTCGCGCAAATTTTGTGGCGTGGCGATGTGGTGGCCGAAGTCAGTTGCCCCACGAAATATTTTCCCGAAGCATCGTCGATCAATTTCCGGCGGAGCGTGCTCTACGGACTTTGCTGCCTTGCCACCGCCTTGGAATTTCGGCTCGCGCGGATGGGTTTGATTCGCTCTAAGCGGTTTAGTTTCTGATCAATCGTTGCCGCAGTAGCGTTTCTGGGGAGCGCACGCTTGCAGCGTGCTGGTGATGGCATTCTGCCATCACGAACTTTCCGGCCGGCGTTGGTTTAGCGATTGGCCCACATAAAAGAAAAGTTCGTTTCGGCAAAATGCCGAAACCAGCACGCTACAAGCGTGCGCTCCCCAGAAATGCGCGCGACAATCTCTTCTACTTCGGCAACAGTTGCCTAACGAGTCCTTGTTCTTCCGTTAATTCCGCGACCGAAGCCTCGACCTTCGCGCGGCTGAAATCATTCAACGGCACGCCTCGAACGATTTCCCATTTATTGCCGCGGGTGCGAATTGGAAACGACGAGATCAAACCTTCGGCCACGCCGTAACTGCCATCCGAACAAACCGCCGCGCTGTTCCAATCGCCTTCTTTCGTATCACTCGTTAGGCTTTGCACGGTATTGATCGCTGCGTTCGCCGCCGAGGCCGCAGAAGAAAGTCCGCGTGCTTTGATGACCGCGGCGCCGCGCTGTTGCACGGCGGGAATGAAAGTCTCCTTCAGCCACTTTTCGTCGCCGATCACGTCGGCGGCCGACGTGCCGTTGATCTTCGCGTTATAAAAATCCGGATACTGCGTCGCGGAATGATTTCCCCAGATGGTCATGTTCGTCACTTCCGAGACTTCCACCTTCGCCTTCTGCGCGAGCTGCGCTTTGGCTCTGTTCTCATCGAGTCGCGTCATGGCGAACCAACGATCGCGCGGAACCGACTTCGCATTGTTCATCGCGATCATGCAATTCGTATTACATGGATTGCCCACGACCAGGATGCGCACATCAGAGGCGGCGTTTTTCTCGATCGCCTGTCCCTGGCCTACGAAAATCTTGCCGTTAATGCCTAACAAGTCGCCGCGCTCCATGCCCGCTTTGCGCGGCACGCTGCCGACGAGTAGCGCCCAATTCACATCCTTGAATCCCTCGTTTAAATCGGCGGTGGCGACGACGTTTTTCAAAAGAGGAAACGCGCAATCGTCGAGCTCCATCACCACACCTTTCAGCGCATCGAGCGCGGGCGGAATTTCGATCAAGTGCAGCGCGACCGGTTGCTCGGGACCGAAGACCGCGCCCGACGCGACGCGAAATAAAAGTGAGTAACCGATTTGGCCGGCGGCGCCCGTAATCGCGATTTTGATCGGAGAGTTCATGCTATTTCTTTGCCACGGATTAACACGGATGAAACACGGATTTTTCGACTCTCAGTTTTTTCTTTATCCGTGAAGACCCGTGTTAATCCGTGGCCGAAATTCTTCCTGTCTTTTCCAGAAGCGAATGAATCAGCTTCATCCGTTTGCGCACCGGCCGGCTGGCTGCGAGCCGCGCCACTGTCATCTGCAGACGTTTCGTCCAATTCGAGTTTGCCGAAGTGCCCGGAACATTAAAGCGATCCTTACGCGCGAGCAGGTCGGTGATCATGACGATCGCGATCCAGGCGTTGCTGCGAAAAAGCGCTTCCATGGCCGGCGGATAGAAATCGCGATCGAAATCTGGCTCCGCGCCTAACGAGTGGATGTCGGCGAATTTCGCGATCTTTTCCAGATCGCCGCGCGCCTGTTCGCCTACTTCGCCCTCGCCTTCGAGAGCATCGTCCCACATCGCGCGAATCGGTTTGTGATCGTGGGTCGCGTAGGTGGTCACCGAAAGACGCTGATATTCACCGCCAGGAGTAACCCGACCGTCTGGCGCGACTTCCCATTGCGGAATCTTGAAGCCGGCGATGCCTAACGAGTGCAAGCTCGGCCGGACGTATGGCGGAACAGTGCCAAGATCTTCGCCGACCAGACGAGTATCGCCTGCTGAGTCGAGAACCACGCGCAGATATTCTTCTCCTTCGCATCGATTGGCGTCGCAGTTTTCCGAATTCGAATCATCGCGCGGAATAAAGTGCGGCTCGCGACCATTCGTTAGGCGAAGCATTTCCTCTTTCGATAAGGGAAGAAATTCTTGATTGCGTTGCGGCCGCCACGGAAAGGCATAGATGCGGTAAAACCCGAGGACGTGGTCGACGCGGAAGACATGAAAAATTTGGCCCACGCCGCTGATACGCTGTCGCCACCATTCGAAATTATCGGTGCGCATGACGTTCCAGCGATAAAGCGGGATACCCCAGTTCTGTCCCCATTTTTGAGTGAACGCGTCGTCCTTGAAATACGGTTCGGGGGGCGCGCCACCTAACCAATCGAGATCAAACTGCTGGCGGCGCGAAAAAACATCCGCGCTGTAGTAGCTCACGCCGAATGGAATATCGCCCATCAGTGCGACGCCGCGCTCTTCCGCATAGGCTTTGACTACGATCCATTGCGAATAGGAGACCCATTGCACATAGCGGAAAAATTCTTCGCGCTCCGCGAAACGTTCCAGGACATCGCGTCGTTTTTTCTTGAGCCATTCCCGCGCGCTGGAAACCGTTTGCTGTTCCTGCGGCCAATGATCCCACGCCTCGCGCCCGCCGTTTTTCTCCATTAGGGCGCGAAAGAAAACGTAATCGTTCAGCCACGATTTTTCCTTTTCGCAAAAAGATTCGAACTGCTCGCGCCCGTCTGTGCGCGACTTAAAACGCCCGAACGCCTTCTCGAGCAAAGCGCGTTTAAGCTGCCGCACTTTTTTGTACTTCACGTTGCCCGAACGCAGTCGCTTGAGATCAACGTTGGCCATGACTTCATCGAAATCTTCGCGCGTCAGGTCCTCCGGAGAACCAGGTGCGAGATGCAACGTCATTGGCTCAAGCGCCATCGCGCTGATCGCATTGTAGGGACCGTTGTCGGCGCCGGTTTCGTTGATCGGCAATAACTGCACGAGTTTGAATCCAATTTTCGCCGCCCAATCAACAAACTGCCGCAGCCCACCCAAATCGCCGATGCCCAGATCATCCTCCGTGCGCAAGGCAAAGAGAGGCGCAAGCACGCCTGCGATACGTTGGTCAGGTGAAAGATTCATTTAGCCACGGATTAACACGGATGAAACACGGATTTCAGAAGATCAGCCGCTTATGCGCGACTTTCGTGCGACCAAAATTCACGAGGAGGCCAACCTTAATGCCAGTCGCCTTCAGTTCGTTGAGCAACTGGGCTTCATCGCGCTTGTCATATTCGGGCGCGACCTTGATTTCGACTAGAACACACCCATTAACGATTAAGTCGGCGTCGTAATCGCCGACATTTACACCTTTGTATTGCACCTGAATACGACGCTCGATTTCGGCAGAGCATCCGCACCGAATCACTTCAACTTGCAATGCGCGTTGATAAACGCGCTCGAGAAAGCCGTACCCGAGTTGCCGATGCACTTCGAACGCAGCACCGATAATTTTCTCTGTTACCTCACGATGCAGGAGATGCACCGGATGTTCTTCGGGTTCCAACATCAAACTCCGAATCCGTGTTTCATCCGTGTTAATCCGTGGCCAAAAAAATCAGCGCCGGCTGATTTGCCAGTCTTCCACCAGGGTGTTGGGAATTTCTTTCAGGAAACGCGACGGCCGTTGAAACATGTCACCATAGCCGGCATTCAAACGCATATGCGGATAAGTCAGATAAAGTTCGTCGCGCGCGCGCGTGATCGCGACGTAGAACAAGCGTCGTTCTTCCTCAATCGCGTCCCGCGTTTCGAGCGAGCGCGTGCTGGGGAACATTCCGTCGGTCAGCCAGATGACGAAGACGGTGTGATATTCGAGCCCCTTCGCCTGGTGAACTGACGAAAGGTTTACGGCTTCCCTGTCGCCACTGGCATTCGGCGCGGCTTCCGCATCGACGTTACTGATCAGCGCCAGTTGCGAGAGAAATTCATCCGCGCTTTTGAATTGCCGTGCGAAAGCTGCGAGCTGATTTAAATCTTCTTTGCGCAGTTCGTAGTTTGTAAAATTAGCCTTGGCGTAATCGTCGTAGATCGCTTCCACGACCGACGTGATCATTTCCGACGGTGGGTTGGGCACTCCGCCGGGCGCCATTTCCTCGAGCGTGTGCGCGAGCTGTTCCCACGATTTTTTCGATTTGGCCCCGACCTGTAGTTCGGTCAGTCGCGTCAGCCACGAAGCGATTTCGCCATTGGCTTCGAGAGACGCGGTCCACGCGTTCCAAAGATTATCCGCGCTCTTATTTCCGATGCCGGGCAGCAATCTAATCATGCGCTTGAAGGCGACCTCATCGCGCGGATTGGCGACGAAGCGAATGAACGAGGCCACGTCTTTGACGTGTGCCTGCTCAAAAAAGCGGACGCCGCTGGTGATCTGGTACGGAATGCCGCGTCGCGATAGTTCGAGCTGCAATTCGACCGCGTGATAATGCGCGCGATACAAAACAGCGATCTCGTCGAGCTCGATGCCTTCATCGCGCGACTCGAGAATTCGCTGCGCGATGAAACGTGCCTGCTCGCCTCCGTCGTTCAGCGCGACCACCGCCGGTCGAAAGTCCTTGGTCTCACGCGTCGCGCTCAGTTGTTTGCGAAACTGCTGCACGTTCGCGGCGATGGCCGCATTCGCGACGCGCAGAATTTCAGGCACGCTGCGGTAGTTCAGCTCGATCTTGAAGACCTGCGCGTCCGGGTAACGCTTCGGGAATTCGAGAATGTTTTGGAAATTCGCTCCGCGCCAAGAGTAGATCGACTGCGCATCGTCGCCCACGACCATGACATTGCGATGTTCGCTTGCGAGCGTGTCGATAAAGTCAGCCTGGATCTTGTTCGTGTCCTGATACTCGTCGACAAGAATGAATTGGAATTGCCGCCGATAAAACTGCGCGATCTCTTCGTGTTCCTTCAGCATGCGCAGCGTTTTCTCCAGCAGATCGTCGAAGTCTAACGAGTTGGTCGCTTTCTTTTTTCGCTCGTAGCGTCCGTGCACATCTTTGATCTGCTCGATCAGCGGCAGGAAATAGGGAAACTTTTCCGCGAGCAATTCCTCCATCGAACGCTCGGTGTTGACGGTGAAACTGAAAATATCCGCGAGCACATCGCCTTTGGGAAAGCGAATTTCTTTCGGATCAATTCCCGCGCTCGCCACCACGG
>JALZAX010000155.1 GCA_030948055.1 Verrucomicrobiota bacterium
TTGCGCGATGTTGATGCCACCGCCGGCCACGTTCGTCCGCTCGTTCACATCTTCCACGTGATGCACCGGTCCGGTGTGAATGCCCATGCGGATGGGCAGCCGCGGGTGCGCGCGCAAAGCGTTGCTGATCTGCAACGCACATTCGACGGCCGTTTCGACGGAGCCGGTAAAGACGAGCGCCATTCCATCGCCGGCCGGGAGACGAGCGAGATCACCGGCCGCCTCCGCGTCGCGCACCGCTTCGGTCTTGCGCACGAGGTCGGTCAATTCCTGCACGACCTCTGTTTGGTCATCCATCAGCAGCTTCGAGTAGCCCACGATGTCGATGAAGAGAACGTGCGCGATCTCCAGCCGTAGCTTGGTCTTTTGTTCCTCCGCCATGGGCGTGCCAGGCCCTTTGTACCAAGCAGCAACTACCAACGCGAGGAAAGCTTATGCGGTCGCGACAGCTTCTTTGATGATATCCCAGACGCGGCTTAAGTGCTCTTCCGTCGTTAGGATATTACCAAGACCAAGACGCATGACAGCGCGACCGCGCAATTTTGTCTGCATCAAGTAGGTCTCACCGCCCGCGTTAATTGTTTCTACTAACTTGCTGTTCAGTTTGTCCGCTGTTGCATCTTCAGCGGCCTTTATCCGAAAACAAACAACGCCCATCACAGTGGGCGCCGAGATTTCGAAACGCGGATCTTCTTTCACCCACTTGGTGAAGAGCTGCGCGAGCCGCAGGTGTTCGCGGATGCGGGCGGCGATTCCTTCGCGACCGAAAGCGCGCCAAACCATCCAGGCTTTGAGCGCGCGGAAACGGCGGCCGAGCTGCACGCCGTAATCCATGTAATTGATCTCCGCGCCGGCCGCGTCGCCACGCAAATATTCCGGCACGAGAGTGAAGACATCGCGCAGCCGTTTGATGTCGCGCACATAAAGCGCGCTGAAATCGAATGGCACGAAAAGCATCTTGTGCGGGTTCATGACTAACGAGTCGCTCTCGTTCCATCCCTCTTTCACCCAATCGCATTCCGGCAGAAGCGCGATGCCGCCGCCGTAAGCGGCATCGACATGCAACCACATGTTGTGCTCGCGACAGACCCTCGCGATTTCCTTTACCGGATCGACGCTTGCGGTTGAAGTCGTGCCGACAGTCGCAACGACGGCCAGCGGTTGAAATTCTTTGCGCAGATCGGCCGCCACAGCATCGCGCAGTGCCTTCACATCCATTTTGAATTCCGCGTCGCTCGCGATGCGACGCACGTTGTGTTCGCCGAGACCAAGCGCGATGCAGGCTTTATCGACCGAGCTGTGCGCCTGGTCGGATGCGTAAACGCGAAAGATCGGCAGCTCGTCCCGGCCGGACAGACCGAGCGTGCGCACGGAAGTGCCAGCTTCTTCGCGCGCCGCAGCCAGCGCATGCATGGTCGCGATCGAAGCGGTATCATAAACCACGCCGTTGAACTCGTTAGGCAAACTGAGCCATTGTTGCAGCCAGCCGAGCACGACCGTTTCTAATTCCGTCGCGGCGGGCGAAACGCGCCACGTCATCGTGTTCACGTTCAGCGCCGCGGTCAGCATTTCGGCGAGGATGCCCGGACCGGTGGTCGTGACGCCGAAGTAGCCCATGAATTGCGGATGATTCCACTGTGTGATCCCGGGAAAGATCACGCGCTGAAAATCCGCCATGATCGCCTCGAGCGATTCCGGCTCTTCCGGCGCGCTTTTTGGCAGAGCATTGCGAATCGCGCCGGGCTTTTCGTTAGGCGAAATGCGGGTCTGGGCAATGTTCTCACGATAATCGGCGATCCAATCCGCCACTTCGTGGAGATGTTTGCGGAAAGTTTCTGCCGGAATGTCCGAGAGATCGGAGTTGTTCATTTGTTTAAAAAAGTCTCATCGCAACCTCGGGAACTTATCGAGGAAAATATCGGTGCGAGATTCGCGAACCTCACAACGCGACGACAACCGATGTTACGGAAAAGTGACTTCGTAGAACTGCGCTGTAGCGGTCGGCACGCTGGTGTCGTCGAATTGAAAAACACCGGTCGAGTCTGTCGTGATTGATTGAGGATTTCCAAACGCGGTCAGCAGATCGGGTGTTGATCGTACGGTTGCGCCACGATTCGCCGCCGAAGTTCCCGCGGCCGTGAAGTGTCCGTCCGTCGCGCGTGTAGCAGTCGTGATCGCGGGCATGATCACCTGCACTGTCCCCGTCATGCCGAAACCGCAGTGGACGCGGCAAAAATAAGGGGAAGCACCAACCTGGTTGAAAATGTGTGAATAGGTTGAGTTCAGCGTATTGGTTGGTGAGCTCGCGCAACTCATGTTGCTCGGCGAACAATATTGGTTGTCTACGGTGCAGGGGACACCGCTGCTTACGGTGTGGTTACTGCCGAGGAAAGTCCACGTCACTGTGTCGCCTGGCAAAATCTTGGCCGTGCTCGGCGTAAAAGTAAAACCGCTCTGCCCCACCGTCACTCCGATCGTCACGCTGTCAGGATTCGGCGGAGTCGCAGGATTAGAGTTTTGCTCACCGGCAAAAACTATCGGAGCGCTAGAAAACTGCTGGCCGTCACCACCCGAGACAGAACCGGCCGCGAAGACCAACGCCGTCATACCAAGACGCGCGAACAAAAATCGGGAAGACTGATCCATACAATTGCGAATTCGATTCAGCCTAATCAAAAGCCCAATCGAAAGAAGATTTTTCGTTTGATCGGAAGGTCTGGGAAATTTTCCGAAACGATCGCATTTCGAAGTGCGTGAATTTTTCCGCGCAAGACGTTGACGCCACAAGATACGGTGTGCTAGTTACTCCACCGACACTATGCGTTGTCCCAAGTGCGGGTTTCGTGACGATAAGGTCATCGACTCGCGCCAGTCTCGTGATTCGTCCAGCATTCGCCGCCGCCGTGTCTGTCTGCAATGTTCCTATCGCTTCACTACCTATGAAGAAATCGAGCGCTCGGAATTGCGCGTGATTAAACGCGACCGCACCCACGAGCCGTTCGAACGACGCAAACTCGCGAGCAGTCTGGCCAAGGCGTGCGAGAAACGCACCATCAGTCTGGTCACGCTCGAACAGGCGGTCGATGAAATCCAAAACGAATTGGAAACGAGCGGACGCGAAGTTTCATCCGAAGCCATCGGCGCGAAGGTGCTGGAGAAATTGAAGGACATCGATGAAGTGGCGTATCTCCGCTACGAATCGGTCCATCGCCGTTTTGAAGGCGTGGATCAATTTGTCGACGCCATCCAGGCGCTCGGTCGCCGCATCAAACCCAACCCGTCGCAGCGCGAACTTTTTCCGCCAGAGGAAGCAGTCGTTAGGCAATAAGATGGTCGCATTCAAAGAAGAGTTTCCTTATTTGCGTTGCGATTCCGGGCAACTCTTCGAGTTCAATCAACAATGGTTGCGCGCTGCCATCACGCGCGCGGCCGATCAAGCCGGCTACCCGAGCTGGTGGCTGACCGATCACATCACCGAGAGCATCACGTTTTATCTACGCCTGCGAAACGACGAGCCGGTCGTGCCCTTCGATCAGCTTTCGCAAACCGTGCGCTACGTCCTGAAAGTAATCGGTTACAAGGAAATCATTCCCTACTTTTCGCCCACGCCCCCGCCGATTTCATTTTCACTGGTGGAAATCGCGGAAGCTGCCGGCGCGGGCTACGAGCTGGCGTTTTTCGATGGCCTGGAAAAACGCATCAACGCCCTGGTCAACACGGGCACGGATAGTTTGCAGCTGGTTGGCCTGCAGGCCTGCGTCAAGCATCTGCGCGGCGCGAAAATGTGGACACGGGCCTGCGACACCTTGCGCGAAGAAGTGGTTTGCTTCGTGCGCGAAAAACTGGCCGCGGATCACCTCGAACACATCCGCTGTTCTATTCGTTAGGCGCGAAAGCGCGAGCGATGACCATCTTCGAAAAAATCTGCGCGAGGGAAATTCCCGCGAAGATTGTTTTGGAAGATGACGACGTGATTGCCTTTCACGATGTTGATCCGAAAGCGCCAGTCCATGTCTTGATCGTGCCGAAGCGCGTCCTACCGCGTTTGGCTGAGGCGAAAGAATCGGATCAGGACTTGTTAGGCAAGTTGTTGCTAACGGCGAACAGAGTGGCCAGTCAACTTGGCCTAACGAATGGTTACCGCGTGGTGATCAATAACGGACCGGACGCCGGCGAGAGCGTTCCGCATTTGCACGTCCACGTTTTGGGAAAACGGAAGCTGGCCTGGCCGCCCGGCTAATTATTCCTCGACGATTACCGGCGTCTCCAGTTCCGCGGCGTCGAAGAAATGTTTCGCCATCTCCGCGGGCATGCGAATGCAGCCGTGCGACGCGCGAAAACGTGGGACGAATCCGGCATGCATGCCATAACCGCGAGTGAACCGCAGAAAATAATGCATCGGCGCGCCGCGAAATTCCGCACCGTTCGGGCGCGGATCGCGACTCGTATCGATATTTCTTGCGATGGTGTTGCCGCCCGCATCGACATAGTCGCCATATAAATTGGAAACGTGATTCTCATCCTTCTGGATCACACTATACTGACCCGGCGGTGTTTCGAACCCTTTGCGGCCGGTAGAAATATTTGATTCGCCGACAATCTTCTTTGCTTTGAAAAAATAAGCGCGCTGCTCCCGCAGCTTGATCACAATCTTCGGCGACCCTTTAAAAAGATCGCCATCCCAATAAGCCGGCGCCGGATTCGGCGCGATCGCGGCGGTTTTCATTTTATCCGCGAGGGCCTGCTTCTGCATCGCCTCAAAATCCTCGCAGCCGGACACCGCCAGAAGCAGGAAAACAGCCGCGAGAATTTTGCCTAACGAGAGGTTCTGCATAAAGCCGCGGACAGTAGTAGCTGGCGGCTAAGGATCAACCACGAATCGTGAGAAACGGTGAGGGAGGGATTCGAACCCTCGGTAGCCTTTTGGACTACGGCGCTTTAGCAAAGCGCTGCTTTCGACCACTCAGCCACCTCACCAAGGAGCCGCCTTCGCTCCGCAACGGCGCGACAGGCAGGTTGCGAGAATATGAGGGGCGGCGATGCTCGTCAACCTGCCGAGGAGAATTGTGATTTCCGAAGAAGAAGCGCGTCAACAAATCCTGCAGGAGGTGCGGGCGTTGCCGACGCGCGCGGTTCCGTTGCTCGAGGTTCTCGATTGTTTTGTGCAACGCGATCTGTTCGCGCGAGTTGCTTCGCCGCCTTTCGATAATTCTTCGATGGATGGTTACGCATTAGTCGCGAGTGCTTCTCCGAAAAATGCGCGGCTAAAAATTGTTGGCGAACAAGCGGCGGGAATCGATCGCCAATTAACCGTTCGCGCGGGCGAGGCCATTCGTATTCTCACCGGCGCACCGATTCCGCGTGGCGCGGATGCCGTCATCATGCAGGAAGACGTGCGCGTGGAAGGAACTGAAATCGTCACAACGTCGGAGGTCGAGCCGGGAGAAAATGTGCGCCGGGCCGGTGCCGATGTGGCAGAAGGACAAAAGTTGCTCTCGTTAGGCGAACGCATTCGTCCAGCAACGGTCGCGCTGCTCGCTGCGCAAGGATTCAGCGAAGTGGAAATCGGCGGCGAAGTTCGTGCGTCCATTGTCACCACTGGTGATGAAATCGTTCAATCGGGAACGCCGTTGCAGGCCGGCCAGATTTACGATTCGAATTCTCCGCTGCTGCACGCGCTCGCCCGCAAAGCGGGCGCGCAAGTCGTTTCCGTCAGGCATTGCACGGACGATCCGCAGGAAACGGAAAACGCTTTTCGCGCAGCGATGAATTCGAATGTCTTGATTATCAGCGGCGGAGTATCCGTGGGCGCGCGCGATTTCGTTAAACCCGCCCTCACTGCGATCGGCGCTTCGCTCGAATTCTGGCGCGTGTCGGTCAAACCGGGGAAGCCGTTTCTGTTTGGCCGCGCGGGCCACTGCCTCGTTTTCGGGCTGCCGGGAAATCCAGTCTCCGCTTATATGACCTTCTTACTATTCGTTAGGCCGGCAATTTTGAAATTGCTCGGCGCAAACGACGCGGAACTTGGAATCGCGCAGGTGCCGGCGCGATTGAGCGGCGCCGTACAAAATCCCGGCGATCGCCCGCATTACATTCGAGGGCGTTTAGATAGTGGAACATTTTCTTCGGTCGGACGGCAGGAATCGCATGCGCTTTTCGGCCTGCATCAATCAAACGCTTTGCTGCGCATTGCGGGAAACGAAAGCCTTGCCGATGGGTCCGACGTCACGGTCCTGCTTCCCTTCGTTTGACACGCTCCTGGCAATTCCTAGCTTTGCCTCTTGAACACAGCGACACTCAGCACGCGCGCGCCTTCGGCGAAAGACGAATTCCGCGCCGATGCCGAGCAGCTCTCGCATATTATATTAGAGATGCAGCGTTGCTTCGTCCTGCATC
>JALZAX010000156.1 GCA_030948055.1 Verrucomicrobiota bacterium
GGCAACGACGACAAAAACTTCGTGGAAATAGAACGCTTCCCCTCGGTGACCCGCGACATCGCGATGCTTATTCCCGAGAAACTTTCGCACGACGCGATCATGCGGACGATTTTCGCGGCGAACGAGTCGTTGCTCTCGGAGGTTCAACTCTTCGATATTTTTCAAGACAAAAATTCCATCGAAGCTCAACGAAAGTCAGTCGCATACACGTTGACATATCGGGATAAGAATCGCACACTGACGAACGACGAAGTCACCGTGGTTCACGGGAGGATTCGCGAAAAGTTGAGAAGCGAATTGGGAGCGGAACTGCGGGAATAGTTCTTTGAAATTGGTCGAGAGTTTTTGAGCGAGGGTTGGGATGGAAACCAGCGTTTTTCGCTCAACCTTCACTCGAGAACTCTCAACCATTTACCCTGCGGTGTTCGAGATTACCAGGTGTGATTCCCGGACCGATATTGTGTTAGCTAAGGGGGCTTGGTTGTGTGGGGAAGATGACATGCCTTAATTGGAAGTCAGACGCTCCTGCGATGGTCACCCGCCCGTTACCGAAAGGGAACGGGATATCCGCCTAAACGGCACTAGTGGGGTAATAATTTAAGCGCCCGGATCAGAAATGGTCCGGGCGTTCTTGTTTTGCGCGGCGATCTTTTCCTGACGCGCTGCTTCGAGGCGCGCGACCATTTCCAAATCTTTGGGCCGCCCGGCCGAGCGTTTTAATTTGATCAACGTGTCGAGAGCGACGGAAAAAAATTCCACGCCAAAAGCAGTGTGCAATTCCGCGGACGGCTTCAAGTCGTCATACGTATGCCCACTTGCCTCTCCCAGAAAATCCACGTTCCCCATTGTTGTTTCGAAAGTGAAATTCAACCCGCTGCGCAACGTCCGCTCATCCAAATGAAACGGCAGACCAGGCGGTGCGCCGCGGAGATAAGGTTCAAAAGGCGCCAACGCAGCGACAATGCGCTTCAAATTTTCGGGTGCCCGCGAGTAAACAACATCCACGTCTTCCGTCGTACAGATAATTCCATGAGAGATGGCGGCGATGGCGCCAATGGCCACGAAGTCGATGCCGCCGGCACTGAGTGTACGCAGCACTAACGGAAAATCGGTTTCGTCTTTCACCTGTCGAAGGTACGTTTCGCACAGGCGCGACGCAGCTCGTAAGCGCCTTGCATCAGGCGGTGAAATCTCTCGAAGCGCTCCGCCACGGAGAGTTTCAGCGCCTGTCGAATCAATCCGCGATCGACGTCTTGCAAATAAGCTTCGATCACTGGGTCAGGGAAGAGGAGCGGAACTGCTTTCGCCTCGGCGAACCACGCGGGATCGACGCCCATGTCGATCTCACTTTTCTTTGCGGGCCATGGGGGCGGCTCTTCACCAACGACGGAATTTTCTTCTCGTTCTCGATTCATTTTCTGCTGTAGCCATTCCAACCTTTCGCCGGGCGTTTTCTTAAGCTGCTCGCGAATGGCGGCGCGATCGACTTTGGCCAGGTAATATTCGATGACCGGATCAGGGAAGAGGAGCGGCACGTCCTCGGGTTTCAGCTCCGGCTCGCTCACGCTTCTAATCTAGCGAATTGCTATTTGCCCGCGAGCAAACAAAGTGCGCAACGATGCGCGCGCTGCTCGCTTTGGAAGACGGTCGGATTTTCGAGGGCGAAGCTTTCGGCGCGAGCGGCACGCGTGTCGGCGAGATTTGTTTCAACACTTCCATGACCGGTTACCAGGAAGTGCTGACCGATCCGTCCTATCGGGGGCAGATCGTGGCCATGACGTATCCGCTCATCGGAAATTACGGGACGAATGCGGCAGATCAGGAAAGTCGCGAGCCGCACGTGCGCGGATTTGTGGTGGAGGAATTGAGTGACATTTCAAGCAGCTGGCGCTCGGAACGGTCGCTCGATGATTATTTGCGCGAATGGACAATTCCCGGCGTGCAAGGCATCGACACACGCGCGCTGACGCGGCATCTGCGCGAGCGCGGCGCGATGAAAGCTTGCCTAACGAGTGATGCGCTTTCCGAAAAGGAAGCAGTCGAGGAGGCAATTCGTGGCGAGGGCGTGATCGGGATGGATTACGTGAAGGAAGTCACGGCGCGCGAAACTTACCAATGGGATCCGGAGGATCGGGAAAGCGCGAATTGGTCTGTCCCGGTCGGCAGCGCAGGCGAGATGCGAAATCAGCCTCTGCCGCCGGTGAGATATCAAATCGCCGCTTACGACTACGGAATTAAAGAAAACATTTTGCGAAATCTTCGGCGTGAAGGTTTTGGCGTGACCGTCGTTCCGGCGGCGGCAACGGCGAAGGAAGTTCTCGATCTGAATCCTGATGGAGTTTTTCTTTCCAACGGGCCGGGCGATCCTGTTGCGCTGGAATACGCACACCAATCCGTGCGCGAGCTGATGGGAAAGAAACCGATCTTCGGAATTTGTCTCGGACATCAGGTGCTCGGATATGCCTTTGGTGGTCGCACCTTCAAACTAAAATTCGGTCATCGCGGTGGGAATCAGCCGGTGAAAGATTTACGCAGCGGGAAAGTAGCAATCACTTCGCAAAATCACGGATTCGCGGTCGATCCGGAATCGTTGCCGAAAGACGTCGAACTGACGCACATCAACCTGAACGATGGCACCGTGGAAGGAATGCGGCATCGCGAGTTGCCGATCTTCAGCGTGCAATACCACCCGGAAGCGGCGCCGGGTCCGCACGACGCCAACTATTTCTTCTCGCAGTTTGCGGAATTGATCGAAAGCACTCGTTAGGCAAAAATCACCGCCTGCGCAGTTCGACGACTTCCTTCACCATGCGCCAGCTGTCGCGCACGTAATCGACTTTACTCCCGTCGTGATGATTCCAGCGGACGGGAATTTCACGGATTCGCAAGCCGGCCTTGTGCGCCAGATAGATGAACTCTACGTCGAAGCCGAACCCGTTGATTTCCGTCTGCGCCAGGATCGAACGGAATGCCGCCATACGAAAAGCTTTGAAACCGCATTGCGTGTCCCAGTACGGCAGACCGGTCGTTAGGCGCATGATCAAATTGAAAACGCGTCCTCCTTCCTCGCGATACCACGCTTGCCGGTGGCCAATGAGTTTGCGATTCAGCGCGCGCGAACCGAAAGCAACATCGAGTTCGCCGTTAAAAATCGGCTCCAGAAGTTTTGGCGCTTCGTCGATCGGCGTGGATAAATCGGCATCGGAAAACAAGGCGACCGATCGTGTGGCCGCGAACATACCGGCGCGGACGGCGGCGCCTTTGCCCTCGTTAGGCGAGCGCTGTAGCAATTGTGTTTCGATTCCGTCCGCGCGGGAAAAATATTCGCGCACCACTTCGGCAGTGGAGTCGTTAGACCCATCATCCACCACGATCACTTCGCCTTGCGGACTGCGGTCGCGAAGATAATTCAGCACCGTCACGATCGTTTCTCCGATGCGGGCCGCTTCGTTGTAGGCGGGGATTACGAATGAAAACGCATCGAGCATGAGCCAGTCACTTTCCTCTTTCGCCCCCAACTAACTAAGGCAACTTCTCACCGAGCATGGCCGAAGAAGTGAGCACAAACGCCGACGACGGCAACACGATCCAGACGAATCCGATCGTGGTCGTGGAAGGCGTGGGCCGACTCGGCAGCGGATTTCTTCGCGAAATCGGCGCCATGTTCTGGTTCATCGTCAACACCTTCACCGAAACGATGGACAATGTGCGGCGCGGGCGCTCGCCCTTTCGTGCCTCGAGTTTTTTCCGTCATACGGAGCGCGCCGGTGTCGGCTCTTTGCCGCTGGTCGCGATGGTTTCATTTTTTCTCGGGCTAACCATGGCACTCCTGACCGGCTACCAATTACAACGCTTCGGCACCGAACGGCTCATACCGGGTTTAGTTTCAATTGCCTTCACGCGCGAGCTGGGACCGTTGCTCACCGGCATCATGCTGGCGGCGCGGATCGGCGCGGCCTTCACCGCGGAACTGGGCACGATGCAGGTTTCCGAAGAAGTCGAAGCGATCGAAGCGATGGGAATCAGTCCGCTGCGTTTTCTGGTCGCGCCGCGGATTGTGGCGCTGACGGCGCTGATGCCGTGTCTCTCGGTTGTTTCCAGCATCGCCGCGATTGTCGCGACGGCGTTGATCTCCGCCGGTTACTTCAATATCGCGACCGTTTACTTTAAAGATCTCGTTCTCGAAAGCCTTCTCATTCGCGACATCCTTACCGGCATCTTCAAGAGCCTCCTCTTCGGTTTGCTCATCGCGGCCATCGCCTGCTACCGCGGCCTTAATGTGAAAGGCGGGGCGGCCGGCGTGGGCAATTCGACCACATCGAGTGTTGTCACCGCCATCACCGCGGTCATCGGCTTCGATACGCTTTTCAACGTCGTTTACGTGGTCTTCTTTCCATGAACGAAACGCCCCAGCCGCCAGTGGTGGAATTGCGCGATGCCCATTTGCGCTTCGACGAAAAGGAAGTGCTCGCCGGCGTTTCGTTAGTGGTGCAGCCGCAGGACCGGCTCGTCATCATGGGTCAAAGCGGCGTGGGCAAAAGCACCATTCTGCGTTTGATCCTCGGCATTTTGCCGCCGACGAGCGGCTCGGTTTTTTTTAAACAATTCGAAATTTCGCGTTTGCCGCGGCGTAAGCTGCAAAAAATCCGCACCCAAATCGGAATGGTCTATCAGTATTCGGCGCTGCTTAGTTCGCGTAATGTCCACGACAACGTCGCGCTGCCGTTGGAGGAATTGACCGACAAGACGCCGGACGAAATCGATCACATCGTCGAGGAAAAACTCGAGTTGGTCGGGATGACCGGCGTGAAAAATCAGATGCCGTCGGAGTTGAGCGGTGGTATGCGGAAGCGGGTCAGCCTGGCGCGCGCTCTGGTGATGGACCCGGAATTAATTCTTTTCGATGAACCCTCGGCCGGCCTCGATCCTGTCATCAGTTCCGTTATCGACGAATTGATCATCAGCTTGAGCGAACAATCGAAAGTAACCTCAGTAATTGTAACCCACGAAATGGACAGCGCCTTCCGCATTGGCACGAAAATGGCGATGCTTTATCGCGGCAAAATTATCGAGATGGCGGAGACTAACGAATTCAGACAATCACAGAATCCGGTGGTGCAGCAGTTCTTGAGTGGCAGCACGGAGGGACCAATTTTAGAAGGAAGCCAGGATGCAATTGCGCAAAAATGAACTTCTGACCGGCCTGCTCGTGCTGGCCACGATCGCAGTGCTCGGCGGCATTCTTATTTTGCTGGGCGCGCCCGGACTTTTTAAACCGCTCGTCTCTTACAAGATCTACTTCGACAACGCCGCCGGCATCAAACTCGGCGCGCCCGTTTTGCTAGCCGGTCGAAAAATCGGACAGGTGGACAAATTATTTTCGCCCGTTTCCAAAGAGGAGTCGAATCAGGCGGCCGTGCTCGCGAACACCATCTGGCCGCCTGAACCCGGCGCGACTCCGCCACCACGGAAATATGAATCGCGGGTCGATGTTCGAGTTGATCGGAGCGCAACCGTTTATAAAAACGCCAAGGCGCGCCTAATCACGCTCGGACTTCTCGGCGAAACCGCGATCGACATCACGGAAGGAATCGAAACTTCCGGCCGCGCGGAAGACGGCGAGGTTTATCCGGGCGAACGCGTGCCGGAATTCGGTGAATCGATCGCCAAAATGCTCGACATCGTGAAACCGGTGGCAGCGGAAGCGACCTCGACCTTGAAGGAATTGCAAACAACCGCGCAAAATTTAAGCAAGATCACCGACGAACAATCGCAATTGAACATGGCCCTCGCGCAGATGCGCACCTTTGCCGAAAATCTGACCACGATGACGGCAGAGAACAGCCCGTTGCAGCTCGCGCTGAAAAACGTGCAATCGATCAGCACCAACCTGAACAAGATCAGCACCGACATAACGAGCAACGACAACATTCAGATCACGCTGCAAAACTTTCGCGATTCATCGGAGAAGCTGAAGTCAGCCATGAATTCACTCACCCCCGACTTAAAGGCCACGGGTGAAAACGTGAAGGATTTGACCGACACGGTGAAGCATCAGCCGTGGCGTCTGCTTTATCCGAGCACAAAAAAATATCCGAGCGATGAAAAGCCGGCCAGCGAGACGATCACTGTCCGAAAAACCACCAAGGCAAAAGCGACGCCGGCACCACGTCGGTAGTTACCGAAGTTTATTTCTTCGCTTCGCTCAGACGGGCCTGCAGAAATTGCATCACTGCGACTTCCACGGCCTTTAAGTCCTGATGATTTTCCGTGAGCGCCGCTTCCGTTTTGTGGCGCAAACCCTCGATCATCTCTCCACTCAAATAAGTTTCGAGCACGGCCGGATGCACATAACATTTCCGGCAGATTGCCGGAG
>JALZAX010000157.1 GCA_030948055.1 Verrucomicrobiota bacterium
ATCTTTGCGACACCGATTACAGCAAGAAGGAAATCGCGACCGAAGATGAGATTGCCGCACGCGCCGATGAAATCACGCCGCAGAATGCGCGTGATCGCTGGGTCTGGATCACCGGCGGCGAGCCGACTGATCATGATCTCGTCCCGCTCATTCGCGCCTTGCGGGCAAAGCGTTTTTCCATCGCGGTCGCGACGAGCGGACATCGGCGCATGATTGCGCCGGTCGATTGGCTTTCTGTTTCACCGCACGATCCGACAAAATGGATCCAGACCTATGGCAACGAAGTAAAACTGGTGCCAGGCTTGAACGGATTTTCCATCGAAGATTTTCGCACCGCGCATCCGGACGATCAGACCGATTTCATGTATCGCTACGTGCAGCCGCTCTCGATGGGCAAACAGGAAGATCCGGAAAGTTTGCGTACCTGTCTTGCATTCGTTAGGCAAAATCCCAATTGGTCGCTCTCCCGCCAGGATCATCATTATTGGGGTGTAGCTTAGTGCAATGAGCGCGGCGCATTCTCACGATCACGGGCCGGGCCATACTCCCACACCGAAGGACTTCGGCACCGCGTTCCTGATTGGCATTGCGCTAAACTTTGCCTTCGTCGTGATCGAAGCTGTCTTCGGCGTTTTCGCTCATTCACTCGCGCTTATTGCCGACGCCGGACATAATATGGGCGACGTGCTCGGCCTGTTACTCGCATGGGGTGCGAGCGTCCTGGCGACGACTGCACCAACGCAGCGCCGCACCTACGGCTTGCGGAGTTCCTCCATCCTGGCCGCGCTCTTCAACGCCATCTTTCTTCTGATCTCTGTGGGTGCCATCGCATGGGAAGCAATCCGTCGCTTCGGCGATCCGGCGGCTGTGGCGGGCCGCACTGTCATTTGCGTCTCCGCCGTTGGGATTGCCATCAACACCGCGACGGCACTCATGTTTATGTCCGGCCGCAAAGGCGACCTCAACATCCGCGCCGCGTTTCTTCACATGGCAGCCGACGCAGGAATATCCGCGGGCGTCGTCATCGCTGGCTTCGCCATATTGCTCACGGGCTATCAGTGGATCGATCCAGTGGTTAGTCTGGCAATTTCCGCCGTCATCATTTGGGGAACGTGGGGTCTGCTTCGCGATTCCATCAATCTCGCGCTGCATGCCGTGCCGGAGGGAATTGATCTGGCGCAAGTAAAGAATTACCTGGCCGGTCTGCCGCACGTGCGCGACGTGCACGACCTTCATGTCTGGCCGATGAGCACGACAGAGACGGCCCTTACGGTGCATCTCGTGCGCGATGTCGATCGTTGCGATTCGTCCGTGCTGGAGAAATGCTGCACAGACTTGCGCGCCCGATTCGAGATCCAACATGCCACAATTCAGTTCGAGACGCCCGATCATGAATGCGATCTGGCCTCCGAAGAAAAAGTCTGACTGGCAGGATTGCGTAATTTGATTTTGCAGCGCACACTTCGCCTATGAGCGCCCAGCTCATTCGCGCAACTTCGGAAAAATCGCGGCGTATTTTTGCCGCACTTCTTTTCGCCGCCATGGCCATCGCCGTCGGTCTCTCCGCGGCTCCGCAGCTTCACCAATGGCTGCATAAAATCGGCGATCGCAGTAATCACGAATGCGCGGCGACGTTGATGTCGTCGGGCAACGTCGAACATTCCGATTGCCAACCGGCATCGGTCGCACCGCAACCCGCTCCTGGCGTTCCCGCTTTTCGGACGCAACTCTTTCCACGTGTCCTCGCGCTTCTCGGGTTCAGTCGGCTCGAGCACGCTCCGCCCGTCTCGCACTAACGCATTGGAGTTGGCCCCGAACTTTTCGGGGCAGCGGCGGGCGCGCGTTCACGCCGTCGCTGATCCAATGTGCGCTGAGCGCACCGGTTTGGATTCGTTAGGCCCGAAAGGGTTCGGGCCGTTGGTTTCGAGAGAATGGAATGAAAAGAAAAATGCTCGTCGCCCTGGCCGCGTGGTCTTGCGTAACGGGGTTGTCGTTGGCGCAGGAAAGTTCGTCCCCCGCCAGCGCGGAGGAAGTGCGCGAACTTCGCCAGCAAGTGCAGGCCCTCACCGAAATGGTGAAGACCTTGCAGGATCAGGTGAAAAATCAACCGGGGGCGGCGGAGAATGCGTTGCCGCAAAATCCGGAACCACCCAGCCTAACGAGTGGTTCGCCCGCACCGGCGGCATCGCACACAGGAAGTCCGCCGGCGTTGTTTCCGACCAGCGACAATAGCGTGGTCGCTTCAGGTTCTGCTCCAGCCGTGAATGCGAACGGCACGGCATTTCCAACCAGCGATGCAACTGTCACCAACGCACCGCTTGAATCCGGCGGTTCGTCGCTGACGCAGCCGATGACCATCGCGAGCGGCGGCGGTGGAAAAAATTACATGAACATTTCGTTCGACGGACTGTTCTCTTTCGACGCGACGAAAGAACGCAATGTCGGCCTGCTCGAAGTCGGCGATCACGACCCGCAGCAACGCGGTTTCAACGCGCGCAACATGGAGATCGCACTCGATGGCGCGGTCGATCCGTATTTCGAAGGCTTCGCCAACATCGTGCTCAAGCTCGACAACAACAACCAGACCTCGATCGAGCTGGAGGAAGCGTTTATGCAGACGACCAGTCTGCCCTTCGGTCTGCAGTTGAAAGCCGGACAATTCTTCTCCGCCTTCGGGCGTTTAAATCCGACGCATCCGCACACGTGGGAATTTGCCGACACACCATTGGTGAGCGGGCGGTTGCTCGGGCCGGATGGTTTACGTGGTGTCGGGGCGCAAATTTCCTGGGTCGTGCCTGTGCCGTGGTATTCGCAATTTTATCTCGCGATGCAGGAAGGCCGCGGCAGCACCGCCTTTTCATTTCGCAACCCGGGCGACAACGGCACCTTCTTCGGCCGCATCACGGATGATCGCGAGCTGCGCGGCCTCGGCGATTTCGTCTGGATTCCGCGCTGGGAAAATTCCGTGAACCTAAGCGACACCCAGACTGTCCTGGCCGGCGTCTCGGGCGCGTTCGGGTCTAACGAGACTGGCGCCCACGAGGGCACGCAAATTTACGGCGCGGATTTTCTCTACAAATGGAAAAGCACGCACGCGGAAGGCGGCTTCCCGTTTGTGAAATGGCAAACCGAAGCGTTGTATCGCCGCTTTGAAGCGGGTCGCGGCGTCGCTATGACATTTCCCGTCGCGGAAACGTTTCACGATTGGGGCATGTACTCGCAATTGCTCTGGGGTTTCAAGAAGGGCTGGATCGTGGGATTACGCGGCGACTATTTGCACATGCAGGATTCGCGTTTTACCGATGACGGGGAACGCCAGACGCGCTCGCGCATTAGCGCCAATCTAACCTGGTACCCGACGGAATTTTCCAAAATCCGTTTGCAGTACAACCACGATTTCCTGGAGGAGAATGAATTCCTCGCCGGCCGCGACGTCGATTCAATCATCCTGCAATTCGAATTCATTCTCGGCGCGCACGGCGCGCATAAATTCTAATGAAAAAAATAACCTCAATATTCTTCGCCCTCGGATTTTGCCTAACGAGTGCTTACGCCAAGCTCAACGTTGTCACTACCCTGCCGGATTTCGGCGCACTCGCGCGTGAGATCGGCGGCGACAAAGTGGACGTCACGACCATGGCAAAACCGACGGAGGACCCGCACTTCGTCGATGCCAGACCGAGTTTTGTTGTGCAATTGCGCAGTGCCGATGTGCTGATCGACGGCGGCGCGGAGTTAGAGATTGGCTGGCTGCCGCCACTCCTGCAAAACGCGCGCAATGCGAAAATCGAAGTCGGTAAACCGGGACGCGTGCAAGCTATGCAAGGCGTGCGTTTGATGAACGTGCCGACCAACGCGACGCGCGCGGCCGGCGATGTGCACGCGCTGGGCAATCCGCATTTCACGGTCGATCCGATCATCGCGAAAACTGTTGCGCAGCATATCGCGCAATCGTTTGCAGCGGTCGATGCGGCTAACGCCGCGAGCTATGATGCGAACTACAAGAAGTTCGAGAGCACCATCAACGCGAAGCTGCAGGAATGGGGTGCGGCGCTGTTGCCGTTTAAAGGCCAGCACGTCGTGGCTTATCACGACTCATGGCCCTACTTCGCACATCGCTTCGGAGTTGAGATCGATGTCTTTCTAGAACCGAAACCCGGCATTCCTCCTTCGCCTTCGCATCTCGCGGAAGTGATTCAGCAAATCAAAGCGCAGAAGATCAAAGCCATCATCGTGGAGCCGTATCACGATCGGAAAATCGCGGAGAAGGTGGCAAACGATACTGGCGCCAAGGTCGTGGAGTTCTCGCAATTTCCTGGTGGACTTCCGGGCACGGACACTTACGTGAAGTTAATCGACCGACTGGTGGCGAATCTTTCCGCCGCTCTCAAGTAAGCCATGTGGGACGTTCTTTTCTGGCCGATCATGGCCTGCGTGTTGTTGCCGTGGCTGCTCGTTTATCTCGGCCTCCATGTCGTGCAACGCGGCATCATCTTCATCGACATCGCCATGGCGCAAATGGCCTCGTTAGGCATTTGCCTTGCAGTCCTCATCGGACTTGAACCGGAAGATTGGCGAACGCTCATCATCGCGCTCGCCGTCACTTTGGTCGGCGCAGCGTTGTTTTCTATTACGGACAAACGCGCCAGCGCTGTGCCGCAGGAAGCGATCATTGGAATCGCCTACGTCGTCGCGGCGGCCGCTTCGATTTTGCTCCTCAGTCGTTCCGCGCATGGGAACGAAGAAATTCGCAACATGCTCGTCGGCGATATCACGGTCGTGCGTGCGGATGAAGTCTGGCGATGCTTCGCGGTTTTCGCGGCGGTCGGCCTGGTGCATTTCGCGTTGCGCAAATCTTTTCTCCTCGTCTCCTTCAACCGCGATGGCGCTTATACGCAAGGCTTGCGCGTGCGCTGGTGGGATTTTCTTTTCTACGCGCTCTTCGGTCTGGTCGTGACGATTTTTGTGCGCGTGGCCGGCGTGCTCCTTGTCTTTAGTTATCTCATCGTGCCCGCGGTTTGTGCGATCGCATTGGCGCGCAAGACAAGCTCGCGACTTTTGATCGGCTGGATCGTTTCGCTCGTGGGCGGAATCGGTGGTTTGTATTTCTCCTTCTACGGAGATTTTCCCTCCGGCTCCGCAATTGTCTGCACGCTCGGGGCACTGCTGGTTTTGGTCTCGTTAGGCGCAGCCTCTTGCCGAAAAGCGGAAGTTAAATAGAAGCGGGGTGCGAGATTCACCAGACGACCTGAAACCGAAGCGCGTGCTCGGTTTCGAAGGCGGCGGCACCAAAAGCGAATGGGCGCTGCTCGGCACGGATGGCCGCATTATTGAAGAAGGTATTTTGCCGGCGGCCAACCTGCGGCTGATCAGTCCGACCGCGCTGCTACAAATGTTTTCGGCTCTGCCGCGAGACGTTTCGCACGTCGGTGTCTTTCTGGCAGGTTGTAGCGACGAGACCGATCGCGAGACTCTGCGACTCTTAGTCGAGCGCACCTGGCCGCAAGCGCGCGTGACGGTGGGAAGCGATCGGGATTCCGGATTCGCCACGGCTTTTCGTGAGCGCGATGGCATTATCGTGAATGCCGGGACCGGTTCCGCCGTTACAGGCCGGGTCGGGGCGCGCGTCGAAAAGGCAGGCGGCTGGGGTCAGCTGCTCGGCGACAAAGGCGGCGGCTATAACCTCGCGGTGCAGGCTCTGCGACTCGTCCTCTCTAATTACGATCAGGACCATGAAGTCGATGAACTCGGCCAAAAACATTTTGCGTCAACTTTGCCTGAACCGTCTCGAGGGGCTGGTGAACTGGGCGACGAAGGCCGACAAAATGTCTGTGGCAAAACTTGCGCCGGTTGTTTTCGCCGCCGCGCGCAATGGTCACGCGGAGATGCAGCGTGCCATCGAAGATGGCGCGCGGGTGCTGGCACGATTTGCCTGCGCGGTGGCGAAGCGACTCGGGCTCGCTGCGCCGGAGGTGAAACTGCTCGGCGGATTGTTTCGGCATCATGGCGAATACGCAAAGTTGTTCGTCGAATATCTGAGCGAAATTTTGCCGGGCGCGCGGGTGAGTGTTTGCACTGAATCGGGCGCGCTCGGTGCCGCGTGGCTGGCGGCGCGTGGGCTACCTGCTCTGCCGCAAACGGCTGTAAGCAACGACTCGTTAGACCTGAGCGGCCTGGTCACGGAGCAACGCAATCCGCGGTCCGCCAACCTCGACAAACTCAGCACCGGCGAGCTGGTCGATCTTTTCGTGCGCGAAGAAAACAGTGTGATCAACGCCTTAACTGCCGCGCGCGAACCACTCGTTAGGGCAATTGAACTGGTCGGCGGTGCG
>JALZAX010000158.1 GCA_030948055.1 Verrucomicrobiota bacterium
GTGCGTGACACCATCCCGCTCGACGCGGTGCCGCGCTTTTTGCGCTTGAAAGTCACGTCACCCTGATCACCACGATGCGATTTATTCTTCTTTTATCCCTGCCGCTTTACTGCCTCGATCGGTTGTCTAAGTGGCTAGCTCTCGAGCACATCACCGCCGACACGCCGCGCATCCTTATTCCAGAATTCTTTGCGCTCGTGTTTGTCACCAACACTGGTGCGGCTTTCGGTTCCTTTCGTAACAATAACTTCTTCTTCATCACTCTTTCCTGCGCTGCGCTTGTTTTCATCCTCGGGATGTTATTGCGGCGACGTACGCCCGATGCCTGGCGTGATATTTCGCTGGCGCTATTGCTGGCCGGTGTCCTGGGAAATCTAACCGATCGCCTTCTCTACGGCTACGTCATCGATTTTCTTTTGTTCGACTTACATGTGCCGCTGGCGCATCCGTTTCCCGCTTTCAACGTGGCCGATTCCTGCATCTGCCTCGCGGTCGTCTGTTTCATTGTTCATTCGCTCCGGCAAAGCTCGCGGCCGGAAGTAGCTCGCGATGCCGGTCCCTAGCACTCGTTAGGTACTAGCGTCCGCCGTGCGGAGCGGGCAGGTAGAAGAAGAGCACGCCGAGAATCAGGTAAAGTGAAAGAAGCTGGATGCCTTCGATCCAATTCGTTTCTCCATCGCCGACGATTTGGAAGAGGATGTAAATCGAAGCCGTGACTGCAAAAATTTCCGGCAGAGTAAATTCCAAATCCATCGGCGCGAAAAAGTAGGAAAGGAAAACGAGCAAAGGCGCGACGAAGAGCGCGACCTGCAAGCTGGAGCCGATGGCGATGCCGACAGTCAGGTCCATTTTGTTTTTCATCGCCATGACGATGGCGGTGGAATGTTCGGCGGCGTTGCCGACGATCGCGACTACGATTACGCCCACGAAAACTTCCGTGATGTTCAGTGAGGTTCGGACGTTTTCGATTGTGCCCACGAGGAATTCCGAGAGAAGCGCGACGAAAATAGTGGCCAGGCAAAGAACCAAAATCGATTTGCCGCGCGACCAGTGCACGCCGCGCGCTTCGAAATGTCCGTTCGCGCTTTGAAAGAAATGCTTATGGGTTTTCAGCGCAAAACCGAGCATGCAGAAGTAGGTCAGAAAGAGGATGACGGAAATGGCCAGGGAAAGTTTTTGTTCGGTGTGTGTGCGCCCGTCGACCGGGTTGGCGCGGGCGGCGTAATGAAAAACGGTCGGAATGATCAAACCGATGGCGGCGAGCGAAAGCGAAATGATGGAAGTGCGCGCGGCGGTGCGGTTGAAACGCTGCTCACTGTATTTGGTGCCGCCCGCCAGGATGGAAAGACCGAGCACGAGCAGGACGTTGCCGATGATCGAGCCGGTAATGGAAGCCTTCACCACACTCGTTAGACCTTTCGATAAGGCGATACCCGCGATGATTAGTTCCGCGGCATTACCGAAGGTGGCGTTGAGCAATCCGCCGATCGCTTCGCCACTGCGCGTGGCCAACGCTTCCGTCGCTTTACCGATCCAGCCGGCCAGCGGAATGATCCCGATCGCTGAACAAACAAAAAGCGCGGTCGAATTGCCGTCGCGCCAAAAATGGAGTGCGATGGAAATTGGAACGAAGATCAGCAGCCAGTCGAATGAGGGTTTGAGCTTCAATTTTTTTCCGGCGCCTCCGCTTTCATGACGATAAACGCGTTGGTGTGGAGCGTGTTGATGCAATCGCGCATTAGACGCGCGGCCTTCTCGTTGGCCAGACGGCTCTGAATTTCCGGAGTCGATTCCTCCAGGGTGCGCGTTTCGGCGGGTTTGTGTTCGATGGTTTTGATGACGTGAAATCCGTATTCCGATTGCACCACCGGTCCGATCTCGCCCGATCTCAAACGGAAGAAGGCATCGTCCAGCGCGGGCGAATGCGTGCCTCTGGCGAAGGAACTCAAATTTCCGCCGTCATTTTTCGTCCCGGCGTCGTCGGAATATTTCGCGGCCAGCTGGGCGAAATCCGCACCGCCTATCGCTTGCGTCCGAACTTCATTGGCGAGTTTGCGTCGGCTTTCTGTTTCGAGTGCGATCGCTTTTTCCATCTCGGCTTTATCGGTAATCGGTCGGGCATGTTCTACTCTTGAAGCGAGAAAATCGCGCTGCGTGTTGAAAAGAATGTGCGCACCGGTCACGCGCTCCGGCCATTGAAAAGCGGATTCGTATTTATGCGCGTTGAAATAATCGCGAATTTCCGCCGGGGGAATCAATGCATTTTTGGTCAGGTCTTTTTTTAAAGCCTCGCTCGCGGCCGCGTTGGCCAGGACATACTTTCGATACTCCGCGCGAGTGAAATGATTTTGCCTAACGAATGCTTCGTATTGCCGTTCGCCTCTCAGATATTCGATCATCTTTTTCTCCGCTTCATCCAACTGCGCCTCGCTCGGTTCGATGTGGCGCTTCTTCACTTCCTGCGCGACTAAAACGCGGTCGATCAAGTCCTGCAGCATGGCGTCGCGCTCGCCCGGTAACGGCTGCGCAGCGCCACTGATCTGCAAATCGTTCTGCAAAAATGCCTGCACGATATTTTCCGGAATTTTCTCGCCGTTCACCATCGCCGCGGCATCTGCCGGAAATTCCGCAGGTTTGGCAGGCGCTTTTTCTTTCGCCGCCTGCGCCGAAATCAGGCCGCACAGAAAAAAAGCGATGACGCGAATCCATTTCATCACGCTAGATTGATGGCAGTCTTTTACTGTCATGTCAGCAACTTCGGCCATGGAAAAAGTCGCGCGCGAGATCGTCTCGCGTCTGCGCCAGAGGGGGCATGTCGCCTATTTCGCTGGCGGTTGCGTGCGCGATCTTGTCCGCGGCGAAGTTGCGAAAGACATCGACATCGCGACGGATGCGCGACCGGAAGATGTGCAGAAAATTTTTACGCGCACCTACGCGGTGGGCGCGCACTTCGGAGTCATCGTGGTTTTGGAAGACGGATTCCAGTTCGAGGTCGCCACTTTTCGTTCCGATGGTGCCTACCTCGATGGCCGTCGACCTGCCGAGGTGCATTTTTCGACCGCGGAAGAAGATGCGAAGCGGCGGGATTTCACGATCAACGGTATGTTTTTCGATCCGGAGAAGAACGAAGTCATCGATTACGTCAATGGCCGCGCCGATCTCGAAACGAAAATCATTCGCGCCATCGGCGACCCGGCGCAGCGTTTCGCGGAGGATCGTTTGCGCATGTTGCGCGCGGTGCGTTTCGCGACCGTGCTCGATTTCGAAATCGAACCCGCGACCTGGGAAGCACTCGTTAGGCATGCACGTTCCATCACCGACATCAGCGCGGAAAGGATTCGCGAAGAATTAGTGCGCATCTTCATGTCGCCACGTCGAGTGCGTGGTTGGGACTTGCTCGATGCCAGCGGATTGCTGCGCGTAATTCTTCCGGAGCTCGAAGCAATGAAAGGCTGCGAGCAACCCCCGCAATTCCATCCGGAAGGCGACGTCTTCAAGCACACCCGCATCATGCTGGAGCTGTTGCCTAACGAGACCTCGCTTCCGCTCGTCCTCAGCGTCTTGTTTCACGATATCGGCAAGCCGCCGACCGCTTCCGTCGATGAAAATGGCCGCATCCGTTTCAACGGTCACGATCGCGTCGGCGCGGAAATGACTGAAGCGCTCATGCAACGGTTGCGTTTTTCGCGCGCGGAAATAGACGCCACCGTGGAAGCCGTGCGGCAGCACATGGTTTTCAAAGACGTGCCGAAAATGCGCGTAGCGAAACTCAAACGTTTCATGGCGCGGCCGACTTTTGAGGATGAGCTGGAACTGCATCGCGTCGATTGCGCGAGCAGTCATGCCATGCTCGACAATTACGAATTTCTCCAGCGCAAACGCGAGGAGTTCGCGAACGAGCCAATCATTCCGCCACCACTCGTTAGGGGAGATGATTTGCTCTCGTTAGGCCTGAAACCCGGGCCACGCATCGGTGAAATCTTGGAAGCGGTCGAGACGCGGCAGCTGGAAGGCGGCTTCAAAGATCGCGAGGAAGCGCTCGCGTGGATCAAGCAGGAGTTTTTGGCCACGGATAAACACGGATGAAACACGGATCTTTTTTGTATCCGTGTAAATCCGTGTTAATCCGTGGCTGAAATTCTTTAATCGATGCGCATCTTGATGATCAGCCCGGAAGGTCCGCCGCTCGCGCGTGCGACCGTCCTCGTGGATGTGATGGAAGCGCTGCCGCGCGAGTTGCGCGCGCGGGGACATGAGGTTGGCATTATCCTTCCCTATCATCGCGAGATTCGCGAGAAAACCGAAGGGCAACTCAAAGACACCGGCGTGACGGTCGATGTGCGGGTCGGGACGAAAACTTTCGTCGCGGAATTTCTCAGCGGGCGAACGGCGGGCGGCGTGCAGCAATTTTTTGTGCGCAACGATGAGTTGTTCGATCGCGCGGGAATTTTCGGCGAGCACGATGTGGCCTACGAAGATAACGCCACGCGCTACATTTTTTTCAGCAAAGCCGCGCTGGAATTGGTGCGTCGTCTCACGCCCTCACCGCAAATTCTGCACGTGCACGATTGGGGCGCTTCTTTGCTGCCCGTGCTGACGCACGAATATCAAATGCCGTTCCGCACCGTCCTGACCATTCATCATCTGGCGGAGCAGGGAAGTTTCTGGGGTTTGGATTTTGGCCTGACGAATCTTCCCGAACGCTACTTCAATTTGCGCGGCCTGGAATTTTTCGGTCGGATGAATTTGCTCAAAGGCGGGATTCTCTACTCCGATCGCATCACGACGGTGAGCGAAAGATTCCGCCGCGAGATGTTGACGCCGGAAGGTGGCAGCGGGCTCGACGTGGTGCTGCGGGAAAATGCGCACAAGCTCACCGGCATTCTGAATGGCGCTGATTACGCCCGCTGGAATCCTGCGACCGACATTCTTCTTCCGCACACTTATGATTCCGAAAATCTGGGCGGCAAACGCGTTTGTCGCGACTTGCTACTCGACGCGCTCGGCCTTGCTCCGGCGGGGACAGGTCCGGTTTTCGGAATGGTGACGCGCTTAGTCGCAGAAAAAGGTTTCGATGTTGTGATGCCAGTGCTTGACCGACTTCTTTCTGACGACGTCCGCTTGATTATTCTCGGTGAAGGCGATCCGGCTTATGAACGCGCGCTCGGAATCGCGGCGAAGAAATACCCGACCAAGTTTGCCTATCGCCAGTCCTACGACGAAACACTGGTGCACCTGATCGAAGCAGGGGTGGATATAACTCTCATTCCATCGCGGATTGAGCCTAGTGGACTAAGTGCGATGTATAGCTTGAAGTATGGCGCCTTGCCGGTCGCGCGCGCGACTGGCGGCATTCAGGAGATCATCGAAGATCACGATCCGAGCGAAGACCGCGGTTACGGTTTCCTTTACTTCGATCCTTCCGCGGAAGCATTCTGGGATGCCATTAAACGGGCCCGAGAAATTTTCCACGGCGATCCCGATTGTTGGCAACGACTCGTTAGGCGAGCGATGGCCCAGGATTTTTCCTGGGAGACAGCAGCGGCGCAGTATGAAGCGGTCTATGGCTCACTGGTCGTGCTGGCCGCTGCCTAACGAGAGATAGAAGCGCGCTCTACGCGAATCTTCTCCAACCGCGCCCGCACGCGCGCGTTATCGGGATCATGCGCGGCCGACTGCTGCGCGACAGTTTCGGCTTTCGTCAGGTAAGTCGAGGCTGACTCGGGCTGGTTCATTTTCACGAATAGGAGCCCGAGAGCTTCATAGGTCTTAGTAAGATCCCGCGCAGCTTCTACGCGCTCGGGATCTCGTTGCACAAGGTCCTCTGCGATAGCTATCGCACGACGGTAACGATCCTGTGCCTCGTCGAAGCGATTTTGTTGAGATAGGATGTTCCCGACCAAAGTATAGGTCACAGCCAGCCATCGCCGATGGCCAGTGTCCTGCGGATCAGCCGCGGACAGACTTTCCATTAGTTCGCTCGCTTTTGCGCCATTTACCAACGCGGCATCCAGGTTGCCTGAAGCTGCTAGCTGCCGTGCCATGCGTAGATTCTCGCTCCACATGTGGCGTCCGTAGCGAGTGTTAGCGGGATCGGATTCGAAGATGCGACTGGTTATTGCCATGGCCTTCTCGCTGTAGGTCAAGGCCGTCGATATATCGCCCGAGTCTTCATAGCCGATGCTGACACGACCGTAGATGGCAGCCAGATGGAGTGAGATATCCAGATCGTTAGAATCGCGCGAGAGAGCTTCCGCTCGCCTCATAGCTGTGAGCGCCGCGTCCAACCCTTCCTTATTGTGGCCCGCGTCCATCAAGGCAACGC
>JALZAX010000159.1 GCA_030948055.1 Verrucomicrobiota bacterium
ATGCGCGGCTTGATGGCGCGCGCGTGCTTTTTCCAGCTCGCTGCTAAACGAACCCAGCGCGTCCTGCATTCCACCACGTCGTGCGGCGATGGCGGCGCGTTGCTCTTCCAAATGTTGCACATCATCGGTGGCGTCGCTGATTAATGCGTTCCGGCCGAGGAGCGATGTCGCGGGGTTGTTCACCGATCCGCCGAAAACGATGCCGGCCGTGGAAATAAATTCGCCGGCGACTGTCGCGAATTGCAGGACCGGATGTTCTTTCTTCAAGCGAATGGCCGTTTCGAGATCCGTCACGAGCGCGACTCCGCGCAACAAGCGCCTAACGAGTGGTTGAATCGGTTCCGGCACGTCGATTTTATCGATCGCCCAGGAAATTGCGCCGTTCGGCAAATCGACCAGGTGATCGTCGCTGCCGGTGGCGGTTAATTCCGGCAAGGCCAGGGCCGCCTGGCCCAGGCTATTATTCGCGACATGCCGCAGAATATCGGTGGCGAGCGTTGGATCGTTGAGCAGGATCGCGTGCACGTTGCGACCGAAAGCGGCTTCGAGCGCGGGAATGTATTCGCGATCGACCTTGAGCGCGGAAACAAGCGCGCCGGCCACTGCCGGACGAATCCGTTCCGGATCATCAAGACCTTTCAGAACCGCCTGCGAACCTTTGGCCAGACCTTCGCCTTCTTCATTCAACTGGCGCAGGATTTCGAGACGCGATTGTTTTTCTGCGATCGCGCGTTCGTTTTGAAACAATTCCTTTTCCGTTTCGCCTAACGAGTGCTGATGCGCTTGCAGTTGCTGCTCGGCGGCGCGCACAGCGTGGAAGAGATTTTCGACGGTTTGTTGTTCCGTTTCGCTCGTCGTTTTCGCCCGTTCGAATGCCGCCTGCGCTTCGTCACGAGCTTCGGTCGCGTGAGCGATCTCCGTGGCCAGCTCGGTCACCCGCGTAAAGGTCGAGTCGCGGCGGCTTTTTGTGCTGGCAATTTCGTCCCCGAGCGCGCTGATGCGGTTCTCCGCTTTCGATAAGGCGATCTGTAGCTCCTGCAATTCCGCTTCGCGCTCGGTGCGTTGCGTGCGCAGAGATGCAGACTTCGCCGTCAATTCCGTGAGCTCATTCTCTTTCGCTTCGAGGAGATGCGTCGTCCTCTCGATGAGCGCGTCGGCTTCCTCAATCTGGCTGGCTTGTTCGTTGCGCTTTGCTTCCGCGCTCGCGATGTCGCTCGTGTAGCGCTCGACCAGTTCCGCGATTTCCTGCGCGCGCTGTTTGTTGAATTCAATGCGACTGCGATGTCCGGACATTTCGCTGTGCAAGCGCTGCACTTCCGCGCGCGCGTCGCCGATGCGCGCGTCAATGTTGTCGAGTTCGCCGCGTTTGCCGGCGAGTTCGTTTTCGCCCGCTTCAATCTTCGCGAGCGTGCCGTGTTCCTTTTCTTCGAAGCCCTTGATCGCCGTGCGGCAGTGTTCCAACTCCGCTTCGAGTTCTTCGAGTTTACGACGCGAGTGATGCGTATCGAGGACTTGCAGGTCGGCCATCAACGTCTGGTAACGTCGCGCTTTTCCGGCCTGCCGCTGCAGCGAGCCGATCTGGCGTTTCACTTCTTTGATGATGTCGCCGATGCGCAAGAGATTCGCTTCAGTCGCTTCCAGTTTGCGCAGCGCTTCTTTTTTCTGGCCTTTGTATTTCGTGATGCCGGCGGCTTCTTCAAAAACGGTGCGGCGATCTTCCGGGCGCGAGCTGAGAATCAAATCGATCTTGCCCTGCTCCATTATAGAGTAGGCGCTGCGACCGACGCCGGTGTCGGCGAAAAGATTGTGAATGTCTTTCAGCCGACAGACGGTCTTGTTAAGCAGGTATTCCGAATTGCCATCGCGATAAACGCGGCGCGACACACGCACGTCGTGCCAATCAACGCCAAGTTCCTGCGCGCAATCGCTGAACGTTAATGAGACCTCAGAAAATCCGAGAGGCTTGCGCGAATCGGTGCCGTTGAAAATGACATCCGCCATTTCACCGCCGCGCAATGCTTTGGCTGATTGCTCGCCGAGCACCCAGCGAACCGCGTCGAGGACATTCGATTTGCCACAACCATTCGGGCCGACAATGGCAGTGACGCCTTCGTGGAATTCGAAGGTGGTTTTATCGGCGAACGACTTGAAGCCGATCAATTCAAGAGACTTCAGATGCATGCGGGAAAGCGAGATGTCGCTGGCGGGAATTAACGCTGCGACCGCCTATTGGGCAAGGAAATAATACTAGATAGCGGTAGATGGTAGACCTGAGTCCACAAGATGTGGTGGAGCTGACGCCGCTATCGTTTGCCCCGCAATACTGTTCTGCGGAGCAAATACAGTAACGACGCCCCGGCGAGCACTGCCCCGGCGATCTCGAATTCGCGCAGCGTGGCGTGGGCGAGGATCCAGATAACCACGATGATCGAGACGATGGGCAGAATCTGCGCGCCAGGAAATTCAAATGGTTTGCCATCAGCGCGCACATCGCGCCGGAGGAGATAGAACGTCGCCGCGAAACAGAGGAGGTAGAGTAAGAGCACGGCGACGTTCGACATCACGGCGAGACCTTCGAAGGTCGACGTCAGTGACATCGCAAATGCAATCGCCGCGTAGGTAATGATGGCGACGTCGGGCGAACGGAAACGCGGATGCACATGCGCAAACCAGGCCGGCAACATGCCGTCGCGACCAAAAGCGAAAATGATTCGCGGCGAGCTGAGGATGTCGGTGGTGACAAATCCGAAGGCGGATATCGTCGCACCCGCGAGGAGAAGCAGGCGTCCGAAGTTGCCAAGAAACTTGCCGGCAGCTTCGGCGAGCGGAGAGATCGAATTGTTCGCCAGCTCATTGCCGAGCGTGCCCTGCGCGACGAGCTGAATGGAAACGTAAAGCAGCGTCGTCACGGCAAGTGCGAAATAGATCGCGCGCGGCACAGTCCGCGTCGGATTCTTCACTTCGCCGCTGGGAATGAGAGCGACTTCAATTCCCACGAACGCGAAGATTAACAAGAGCACGCTGTCGCCAAGTTGTTTGCTGGTCGGTAAACCAAGCCAGGCCAACGCGCTTGGCTTAATAAAAAAGAATCCCGCGATCACAAAGACGAGAAGCGGTATGAGTTTCGCGGCCGTGACCACTGTTACTGCAGTGCTACCTGCTCGAACTCCGCGCACATTAATAAAGGCGAGCATTCCATAGATGAAAAAAATCAACACCGCGCGTCCGAGCGGATTGGTCAAGATCGGCAGAATGCTCGTAAGCGAATCGGCCAGCACATTGACCACGCCGGCGACAGCGAGCACCGCAGTTAGATAATAGAGAATGCCGCCGAGAAATCCGACATAGCGGCCAAACGCAACTTCCACGTAGGCGTAGAGTCCGCCGGTTAACGCCACGCGACTGCCGGCGATAGCGAAGCAGGTGACGAAGAGAACCATGGCAATCGCGCAAACCCCGAAGGCCAGCGGCGCCGCTGCGCCAAGACCTCGCGCGACGAGCGCCGGAAGAACAAAGATACCCGCGCCGATCGTTGCGTTGACGATGTTGGCCGTGAGCGCGGGCACGCCGATGGCGCGCACCAATTTTGCATCCGCGTTTTCCGCCGCGACCACAGGTTCGTTAGGCATTCAAAGGCAATAGCAAATCGCGCAGAACCTGTCTAACGTCCTCGCATGCGCGCAAGTCATCTCGAAGAGTATTACCAATTTCTCCGCTTCCCGAGCGTTTCGACCGATCCCGATTATGCCGACAACGTCGCGGAGTGCGCGCACTGGCTGGTGGAAAAACTGACCGCGATCGGGTTAGAAGCGAAGTTGATGCCGACACCGGGTCATCCGGTGGTGTGGGCGAAAAACAAACATCAGGCCGGCCGCAAGACCGTGATGATTTACGGACATTACGATGTGCAACCGCCCGATCCGCTCGAGCTCTGGGATTCGCCGCCCTTCGATCCGGTTTTGAAAGACGGCTATGTCTTCGCGCGCGGCGCGACGGACAACAAAGGACAGATTCTCGCGCACATTCTCGGGGTGCAGGAAGCGATCGAGAAAGACGGCGAGTTGCCGGTGAATTTGCACTTCATCATCGAAGGCGAAGAAGAAATCGGCAGTGGCAATCTGGGAAATTTTCTTTCGCAAAATCTCGCGGCCTTGAAGTGCGACGTAGTGGTGGTCTCAGACACGGGCATGGTGGCCAAGGGCGTGCCGACTTTGAGTTACGGATTGCGCGGCGTGACGGCGCTCGAGTTGAAAGTGACCGGTCCGAAAATCGATCTGCATTCCGGCGTTTTCGGCGGGGCAATTATGAATCCGCTCACCGCGCTCGCGGGAATGATCGCGACCCTGCACGACAAGAACGGTCGCGTCGCGATCGAAGGCTTCTACGACAAAGTGAAACCGCTGGAGGATTGGGAACGCGAAGCGTGGCGGAACTTGCCGGTTGATATTGAAGCAGAAATTAAAAAGGAAGCCGGCGTGTCAGTTCTCTTCGGCGAAGAAGGTTACAGCACGACGGAACGTTTGTGGGCGCGACCAACCGCAGAACTAAACGGCATCGGCGGCGGTTATCAGGGGCAGGGGACGAAAACAGTTTTGCCGAGTCACGCTATGGCGAAGGTCACGTTCCGCCTCGTGCCGAATCAAGACGGTCCCGAGATTTTGGAACTCGCGAAAAAACATCTGCGCAAAGTTTGTCCGCCGGGCGTGACCCTCGAGATCACCGATGGTCACAGCGGGCCGTGGTATTTGACCGATCCGCATTCGGAAGTCGGCAAAGCCGCGCAACGCGCGCTGAAAGAAGCGTTCGGCGGGAAGGAGCCGGCGCTCATCCGCGAAGGCGGCAGCATTCCGATTACCTCGCAATTCCGCACCATCCTGGGGGTGGAGACGCTGCTGATTGGTCTGGCGTTAGCCGATTGCAAAGCGCATTCGCCTAACGAGAACTTCCCGCTGGAAAATTTCGACGCGGGAATTCGGTTAAACAAAGCCATCCTGAAGGAACTAGCGCGTTGAACGGGCACGGTTGGAAATCGGCGAGCTGTATTTTGCTCGCGCTGGCGATTGCCTGCGCGGAAGTCGCGTCCCCTGCGCGTGCCGAAGAATCATTCGGCCAGGCGCTCAAGCGCGCTTTTAATCCGACGCCAACGCCAGCGCCAAAGAAGAAGAAAGTTTCGACGACCGTAAAGAAAACAACATCGACTCCGGCGCCTTCGTCTTCACCGCAAAAAACGAAAACCAGCTCGTCGAAACATCATCGGCGATCCCACAAACAAGCAGCAGCTGAAGAAGAAACGTCGCCCACACCAACCGCCACTCCCGAAGCGACGAGTTCGCCGTCACCTTCGCCGTCCCCATCGGAAACTCCGACAGGAAAAAAGAAGAAGAAGGCCACACCAACTCCGACGCCCACCGAAACGCCTACTCCTTCTCCCACGGCGACAGCCTCCCCTTCACCCTCTGGCCGGAGGCACAAAAAATCTTCGCCGAGTCCGACACCTGAAGAAACAGCGAAACCAACTCAAAGCCCCGGCGCGACGCCGTCGCCTAACGAGAAGAAGGAAAAGCCGCCGGGCGTTTCAATATCGCCTAACGAGTTATCCGGTTACGATTCCTATCCCCAGCCGGTGAAGAAATTGATCACCGACGCGCTCGAATTAGCGTCGCGCAACTTGAGTTACCAATACGGCTCGGCCGATCCATCCTCCGGCGGGTTGGATTGTTCCGGCTTCGTTTACTACCTCCTGAAACAACAAGGCCTGACGAACGTGCCGCGTGATTCGAGCGAACAATATGTCTGGGTGCGCAAGTCGGGAAGATTCGAAGCCGTCGTTAGTCGAAGCGACGACACCTTCGAGCTGGCTAATTTGAAACCGGGCGACCTGATGTTTTGGACCGGCACTTATGACATCAACCGCGATCCGCCGATCACGCACGCGATGATTTATCTGGGGAAGGAAAAAAGCACTGGTCGTCGTATCATGGTGGGCGCGAGCGATGGCCGCACCTATCACGACGAATCGCGTTACGGCGTGAGTGTTTTCGATTTCCGTGTCTCGCGTCCTGGCCGAACTGCCACCAATGGCCGCACGCCGGATTTTGTCGGTTACGGCAAAGTTCCCGGACTCGGTGATTGAGTGATCGGTGGCGTCGCCGTTCTCACTCTCTCCTGATGCGTCTGATAAGCGACGATAAGAACGAACGCGAGCAAGAGCACGATCACGACCCGCTGTTCCGCGACGGTAAGTTCGAAGACGCGTCGTAATCGTTTCATCGCGCCGCGTAACGAATCGGATCGCTCATTCCTGCTTCGCGAAATCCCTTCAGTC
>JALZAX010000160.1:0-647 GCA_030948055.1 Verrucomicrobiota bacterium
GTAGTTTTTTCCAATCCGAAACTTATCGAGCCGTTGTTTTTTCAGGGCGATGAAAGACGGATGCATGACGAGCACTTGTCTCTCCGAGTAATTTCCGCGCACCACTTTTTCGACGTCGTAAACATACGCCACGAGTGATTCCTGATAAGGCAATAGTTCCGCTTCGGTGATCGGCTCCGATTTGAAAACGAGTTTCGCTTTCACAATGATCGGTTCTGCTCGCCTCGGGGCCGCGGGTGCGGAAGTAACTGGCTCCGCCGCCCGAGCATTCGCAATTTCGGAAAGAAGCGGCGCGGTCGCGAGCGGTTGCGTGGCCAGATCTTTTTCGATGATTGAGTAAACGTTGTCGGCCCACAAATTCATGTCGTCGCCGAGGAAATGTTCCTTATCCGGGTCCATGTGTTTATAGGGATAGGAGACGAGCAGCCGGCTATCGATCACTGTGCCTAACGACCCGAGCTGCCGGCGCGTTTCCTCGTAAAGAAAATCCTGCACCGGTTTCGCCACGCGGCCGGAAGTGGGCGGACTGCACCAATAAATTTTCTTCAAGGTCGATGGCGGCGCGGTCGCTTTCTCCGTGAACGGCCGGAAGTAAGTTCGCAACGCCGCAGCGTTTTGCGATGGATGCACCGTCTTCGCATCCGGGA
>JALZAX010000160.1:657-6314 GCA_030948055.1 Verrucomicrobiota bacterium
CCGAAGAGATTGCTCCCGGTCTGCACGACGAGAATGTCCGGATGGAGCGCATTCAACATATCTTCTAATTTCGGAACCGGATGCGGATGCGGCACATGACCGCGCGTCATGCCGTAAGTATCCTGCTTTTCTCGCGGCTGTTTCCCGCCCGCGATCGACTCGATGCTCCAATAACCGCAGAGCGCTTTGATACTGGTGTAAGGTTTTTCCTTTAACCAACTCAGCGGATTTGTGCCACAGGCCATGTAGGTAAAAGTCGCGCGCACATTTGGGTCGTTGCGAAAATGTCCGTCGAGCCGCTCACCCATCCCGCAAAGAGCGAGTGAATCGCCGAGGATGAGAACATTCATGCCGTTGCCATTGGTTGGCGGCACGGCCGGTAATTTTTCTTCCGCTGGCAACGCGCGCCGCGCTTTTTCCGCGTGGACGCTGGAAAGCGCGGCGAATAGCAACACCAAAACCGGCAGCGCGCGGCGGAACATATCCGCGGGAATGTGCGTCCGGGGAGCGCAGGCTGCCAGCCTGCCGTTTTTGGCAGCCTGCCGAAAACACCTGGATGACGAGATTAATAACAAATGACCAATTCCCCTTGCCGATCGCAACCCAGCCATCCGGCAAGCTGCCGGATGGAACAGGCTGGCAGCCTGTGCTCCCCGGAATTCGCGATGGAAAAAAATACGACTAACGAAAATCACTTCGCGATTGGTTGTGGTACCCAACCTTGATCTGTCTCGGTAAACTCGCGAGCGGCGAAACACCAGATCACCATTTTTTTCGTCGCCAGATAAGCGGGATCGCTTTTTCCACGGCGATACAGCGTGACCCGGACGGCCGTCGCACCCGAACCACGCGTGCCGATCAAATCGGGCGCGTACCCTAATTCATTCGCGAGTTGATCGATCAAGCCTGCGCGCTCCGCGAGAAATTCGTGAAACACCAGCGTGTGACTGTCGCCCATGACAAGCAGCGGACTGTTGGCATCGGGTTGCACCGCCGCGCCACTCCCCTTCTCGGAAATTACCCGCAGAGAAATATTTTCAGGCGCGGGTTTGCTCACATCATGCGGAAGCAAATTTCGCAGATCGCCCTCGATCGTTTCGTCTTTCCATTGCGAGGCATATTCTTTGTGCGACGCGGGCGCGGGAATTTTTGCGCGCACCCGTTCCGCAATTGCCGCCGCCGCCAGAACGCATCCGGTGCCCGACCAATGACTGTCGGTCTTGCAATAAATAGCGCCGCGCGCGGACTCCGGCGGTTGCGCGAAAGTCGTGCTCAGGTCGAGCACGTCGATCTCTTGCGCGCGTAATTCTTTGTAAAATTCTTCGAGATACGGCGCGCTCGCCGCCGGACCGGAGACATTGGCCAAGCCGAGTTTGTCCGGATGAATCGCCGCCTTTGGTGGAACGGGCACGAGCAGCAACTCGATCCCGCGTTCTTTCAGTTGCCGATTGAAATCGACGATCGCGGGAATCGGGTCGCTGTGGGCCGACTTGTGACGGGCAGTTTTCGCCGCCGCATTTCCCCAGAAAGAACCTTGCGCGAGAAAACGTAATTCACTGGTGAGAAACAACCAGCCGTCGGCACCCGCCATGGCATTCACGTTTCGTTTTTCCAACGCCGAAACTTTGGCTGCGAGTTCGCTCCGAAATTTTTGCTGCGTCGGCGTGAGCGTGGCGTCGATTTCCTCCGCCACGACCAAAAACGGCGCAGCGAGAACAAAAACCACCAGCGTGCAGAGGGAACGCATGGCGCATAAGGGAGACTGGATGGGACGATCTCGCAACATCGCGGGCTTTTCTTTTTTCTTTATACGCGGCGCGGTCTAAGAGTCTTTCACCGACGTGGTTTTTAGCTCGCACGTTTTCATTTTTTATTTTCTGCCGGTCGCGCTGGCCGGCTATTACGCGCTCGCCTGGGCGCCGCAACGCTGGCGAAATTTTTGGCTCATCCTGACCGGCTATTTTTTCTACGGATGGGCCGAGCCGCGCTTCATCGTGCTGATGTTCGCGACCACTTTTGTCGATTGGCTCATGAGTTTGGTCATCGCGCACGACTCGTGGCGCATTTGGGGAAAGCCAGTTCACCTCTTGGCGAAACACGCGCGGCGCTCGCGACTTCAACACGGCGCGATCACGACATCGGTGATTTTGAATCTCGTCGTGCTCGGCTTCTTCAAATACTTCAACTTCGGCGTCGATAGCTACAACGCGGTCGTGGACTCGTTAGGCTGGAGCCATGCGCATTGGGACACGGTGTTGCGCGTCGTCCTGCCGCTTGGAATCAGCTTCTACACTTTCCAGGCGCTCAGTTACACGATCGACGTCTATCGCGGCGAAGCGGAAGCGATGGCCAACTTCATCGATTTCTCGTGTTTCGTTTCCATGTTCCCGCACTTGGTCGCGGGACCGATCCTGAAGTTTTCCTTTTTGGCCGACCAACTGAAACATCGTCGCCTAACGAGTGATAAATTCGCGCGTGGCGTCGCCTTTTTCATGCTCGGCTTGGCGAAGAAAATCCTCCTGGCCAATCCGTGCGGAAAAATCGCCGACACCTGTTTCGATGCCGGCTCGATCCAAACGCTCGATGCCTGGTTCGGATCGGTTGCTTACGCGTTCCAAATTTACTTCGATTTCAGCGGCTACACGGACATGGCGATCGGCCTTGGCCTCATGCTCGGATTCGTCTTCGCGAAAAATTTCGATTCACCATATCGCGCGGAATCGATCACTGATTTCTGGCGACGCTGGCACATCTCGCTTTCGACCTGGCTGCGCGAATATCTCTACATTCCGCTCGGCGGAAATCGGCGCGGCCTAACGAGAACTTACGCCAACCTCATCCTCACGATGTTGCTCGGCGGCTTGTGGCACGGCGCATCGTGGAACTTTGTCATCTGGGGCGGAATGCACGGTGGCATGCTCGCATTTGAGCGCAGCCAGGGTCGCGAAGGTTTTTATCACCGCCTGCCGAAGACGCTGCGCATTATTATTACTTTCGTCATCGTCTTGTTAGGCTGGGTCTTCTTCCGCGCATCTGATCTGCCACGCGCCGGCGCATATCTCGGTAGCATGTTTGGATGGCAGCATGCGAGCGCGAGCGCCTCATTGCTCAGCGGCATTATTTATCAACGCTATTATTTGCTCTCGTTAGGCATCGCGGCCCTCGTCGTCTGGGCCGGCCGGCAGACGTGGGATTGGACGCAGCGCCTGACCCTTCCGAAAACCGCGGTCTGTTTCGCACTCGGCTGGCTCGCGCTCATCGTGCTCGCGACGCAGGAATACAATCCGTTCATCTACTTCATTTTCTGATGAAGCCACAGACGCCGACACATTCGCTGCCCAGTTACGATGAACCGACGCCGGAAACGCGTGGAAGAATTTCGCGCGAAGAAGAAGCGGAGCGCGCGCTCAAGCACACCGAATTCACCGCCGGCGTGCGCGAAATTCTCATTTCGCTTTTCCTGCTCACAATCGTCTCGGTGGGAACCATCCAATTTTTCGCCGGCACATGGCTAAAGCTGAATGCAAAAATGTTCCTGCACGCGGAGAGCATTAAATCATTCGAGAAACAACTCGAAGAAGAGTCCGTCGTTTCCCAATGGCTCCTGCCGCGAACACAATCGCTTCTCACCGGCAAACTCGGCGCCGGCAACGAGCAGGTTTATCTGGGGCGCAATGGCTGGCTGTTTTATCGGCCCGATGTGGATTACGTGACCGGGCCGCCGTTTCTCTCCGAGGCGTGGCAACGCAAACGTCTGCACGCGGCGAAAGTTCAGCCGGATCCGATCAGAGCGATTGTGCACTTTCGCGATCAGCTCGCGGCGCGCGGGATAGATCTCGTGATTATGCCGGTGCCGGTGAAGCCGGCCATCGAAGGTGCGCAGCTCAGCGTAAAAGCCGGCCCGCGATTGCAGAATGCCTCGTTCGAGGAATTCAAAAATCGCCTAACGAGTAGTGGCGTAAACGTTTTCGATCCCGCACCGTTTTTCGTAGAAGCCGAAAGCGAAAAATACCTGACGAGCGACACGCATTGGAAACCCGAGGCGATGGAATTGGTCGCGCGGAAATTAGCCGCGACACTAAAACTTCCTGCAATAGATCAGGCGGCGTTTCAAACTAACGATTTAGAGATTCACGGCGTCGGGGATGTGGCGCGCATGCTGCGATTGGCGCCTAACGAGCAGTTGTATCCGCGGCAAAGCGTCACCATCCATCAAGTCACGAATGGCAATGCGTTTTGGCGACCGACCGCGGACGCGGATGTGCTCGTGCTCGGCGATAGTTTCGCGAATATCTTTTCGCTCGAGGCGCTGGGCTGGGGCGAATCGGCCGGCTTCGTCGAGCAAGTTAGCCACTCGTTAGGCGACCGCCCGCTCGACTGCATCCTGCGCAACAGCGACGGCGCTTTCGCCACGCGCGAAATTCTGGCACGCGATCTCGCGCGCGGTCGGGATCGATTAGCCGGAAAGAAATTAGTGATTTGGGAATTTGCCGCGCGTGAGCTGGCCTTTGGAAACTGGAAACTAATCGACTTGAAACTCGGTCAACCGGGTGCCGCGCAATTTTATTCTCCGAAACCCGGCGAAATCGTTGAGGCGACCGGCACTATCGAGAACCTCTCGTCAGTCCCGCGGCCGGCCACCGTTCCATATCAAGACCACGTCATGACGGTGCAACTTTCCGAGATAAGAATTGGCGGAAAAGAAAATGCGGGCGCGTTAAAGGCCGTCGTTTACCTCTTGAGCATGCACGACAATGTCTGGACGGCCGCGGCGCGCTTGCGCGTGGGCGATCAAGTCACTTTGCGCCTGCGCGCGTGGGCCGACGTGGCCGCGCAATACGAAGGAATTAATCGCAGCGAGCTTGAAGATCCGGCGCTCCAATTAGAAGAACCGGCCTGGGGCGAAATTGTGAAGTAAGTCGGGAGCGAGCTCTCCTTGCAATTTCCTCGGTGTGGTGTTCAATTCCAGCCCGTTTCTCCAGCTGCGCCAGCTGAGAAATTTTCCTTTCGTGATGCTAACTTTTTTACTCGCTCAAGCTGCCAACCCCGCCCCGGCTTCACCGGTTTCAAGTCTGGTCGGCATTCTCCCTTTCATCTTCATTTTCGTGATCATGTATTACGTCATGATCCGGCCGCAAATGCGTCGGCAGAAGGAACAAGCGCGATTGGTCTCAGCTTTGAAGACCGGCGATCGCGTGGTGACCGCTTCCGGAATTCACGGGCTGATTTCGAATGTGAAAGACAACACCGTGATAGTGAAGGTGGCGGACAATGTGAAACTCGAAATGGACAAATCGGCCATCACCACCGTGGCCAAGGCGGAAACACCATCCGCTTAGTCGTTAGGCAATATGAGCGCTTCGTTCACTTTCTTCTTTCTGCTCGTTGTTCTGATTCTATTCGGTTGGTATTTCGCCACCGATCATGGACTGCGCAAACGTCTCATCGCGCTGACGCTAACCTTTTTGCTGTTGATCTTGATGGTCACGCAAATTTGGCCGCCGCAGAAAAAGATCGCGCTCGGTCTCGACATTCAGGGCGGGACTTCGTTTTTGATTCGATTGATCCCGGGCGACAAGCAGTTGACCAAGAGCACGCTGGACCAGGCGGTCGAGGTCATTCGCAAGCGCGTAGATTATTTTGGCGGCGCGGAACCG
>JALZAX010000161.1 GCA_030948055.1 Verrucomicrobiota bacterium
CACGTCCTGCTCTATGCGCTGATTTCAATCGCGCTCATCATTGGACAGGCGGTCGTGCTCGAATCAGTCACGACCATGCTCCTTCGTCTCTTTCGCGGCGGTCGTTCGGAATAACCGCGCATGCACTTTCCGATTTCGAACGTCGACATCAGTCCCGTTTATCTTGTCGTCATTGGATTTCTCATCGGCATGCTCGGCGGATTTTTTGGCGTCGGCGGAAGTTTCATCGCCGGTCCGGCCCTGCGCGCGGTCGGATTGCACTGGAATTTCGTCGTCGGCACCGATCTCGCGCACATCGTCGGTAAATCGGTGGTGGCGGCCAAGCGTCATCGCGCACTTGGTAACGTCGATTTGCGTCTCGGGCTGATCATGGCGCTCGGAACGATCGGTGGCGCTGAGGTTGGTGCGCAGTTGATCGAGTTCCTGAAACGCGCGGGCAAAGTGGATCGCGTCGTCAGCATTGTCTCGATCGTCATTTACGTCAGCATTTCGTTATTCATGCTTGTGGAAGGTTGGAAGACCTTGCGTTCGAAACGGAAGCAGGCCGCCGGCAGAGACCACAGCGCATTTGCCGGCCTCGCCCTCGCGGTCCAGAAGGTTCACCTCCCGCCGATGATCTCGTTGCCGGACTCGGGGGTAAGATCGATTTCCATCTGGATCATCATTTTCGTTTCTTTTTTCGCCGGTCTCTTGAGCGGATTTCTCGGCGGCGGCGGCGGCTATATCCGCATGCCGATGTTGGTTTATGTGCTGGGGATTCCCACTCACCTCGCGGTCGGGACGGATTTGTTTGAGATCATTCTGTCCGCCGGCTACGGAAGTTTTACCCACGCCCTCAAAGGCAACGTGGACATCATGATTGCACTCGTCATGAACACCGGCGCCGCCGTAGGCGCGCAGATCGGCGCGATCGCGACGCAATATTTCGCCGGGCCGAAAATCCGCTTAGCTTTCGTTCCGCTACCATTGATCGGCGCGGCCATCGTCATCTACACCATGATGACCGGACACAAATTATGAGTGCGATGCGTCTTCTCATTTGCAGCGATGGCACAGACCCAGCCGATAAGCCGGCGCGACTCGGCGGTCTCGTCGCGCGCGCCAGTAAAGCGGATGTCGTTCTGCTCGGAGTCGTGGAGCAACCCAAAGATGAAGAGCCGCTCCGCACCGCGCTCGAGTCGGAAGCAAAACTCCTCGCGGAGCTTCACGTGAAACCGGAAATCCTCATGCGGCCAGGGGAGCCGATCGAGCAAATTCTACAGGAAACTTCTACGAATAAGTACGATCTTGTTGTGGTCGGCGCGCCCATCAAGCGGACGAGCGGCCGCTATTGGCGAGCGCAACGCACTTATGAAGTGATCAAGTCGATCGCCCCGCCGGTTTTTGTCGCGAGTGGCGACTGCGGGCGTCTTTCCAAATTTCTCGTCTGCACCGGCGGCAAACAATACATCGACGCCGCAGTGCAACTCACCGGTCGAATCGCCGCCGGCGTCGGCGCTACGGTCACGATGTTACATGTCATGCCCGAGCCGCCCGCTATTTATGCGGGAATGCTGCGTCGCGAAGAAGATGTTGAAGGATTGCTCGCCGCCGACTCCGAGCTGAGCAGGAATTTGCGCGCCCAAAAAGCCAGCCTCGAAAAACTCGGCGTGACCGCGCAAGTGCGCGTGCGGCACGGCATCGTCATCGATGAAGTGCTGAGCGAACTGCACGAAGGGGAATACGATCTCATCGTGACTGGCACTTCACCAGCGCGCGGACCGCTGCAGCATTACATCATGGGCGACTTGACGCGCGATATCGTGAATCGCTCCGACGTCGCCGTGCTCGTGGCCCGACCGGCCAAAGGAATGCAGAGCGGTTGGTGGCCGGCCTTGAAACGCGCTTTCTTGCCGAGTGGCAACAACTAATCCGCCCTCGCGGCGGCGCTCCGCGGTCGGCGGCTGGTTCGCGCATCTCGCGCGCGAATGGACGGTGGAGAGCTGGCGGCCAATCAAGCCGGCTTTTGCGCGACCCGACCCGAAAAGTTGGAGTGACGAAAACCTGACCGCGACCTGGCTCGGGCACGCCACGGTTTTGATTAACTTTTTCGGGCTGACGATCCTGACCGATCCAGTTTTATTTCCTCGCTGTGGCATTCGTCTGCCTGGTCTAACGATTGGTCCGAAACGCCTAACGAGTCCTGCCTTGCGCGTTCGCGAACTTCCGCCAATCGATCTCGTTCTTTTGTCACATGCGCACTTCGATCATTTCGATATGCGCACTTTGCATCGTTTGCCGAAAGAATCAGAGGTGATCACGGCGCTAAACACGCACGATCTTCTGCGGTTCACTTTCTTTCGGAACAAACGCGAGCTGCGCTGGAACGAATCGCTCGAGCTGCAGGATTTGAAGGTGACCGCATTCGAAGTGAAGCACTGGGGCGCACGCCTGCGCACAAAACGAGATGAGACGCGCGGCTATAACGGTTACGTCCTTGAGCGAAATAATCATCGCCTCATCTTCAGCGGCGATACCGCGATGACCGACAGCTTCGCTGCGCTGCGCGGTCGAAAATCATTCGATCTCGCGATCATGCCGATCGGCGCCTACGATCCCTGGATTCGTTCGCATGCCACGCCGGAACAAGCGATCGCAATGGCCAACGCGGCCGGCGCGGAACACATCATGGGCGTGCATCATCAAACATTTCGTTTGAGCTTCGAACCATTCCGCGAGCCAATCGAACGCTTCCAAGCCGCCTTGAATCGCACGCCCGAACGAATCGCCCTGCGGGAAACCGGCGAGACATTTCACTTGCCGACATGACGCGAGTTTTGTTTGCCACGGCCTCGGCCATATTTCTCTGTTCGTTGCTCGTGCTCTTCCCCGCGCCAACGTCTTCCCTCGTCATCGCTGCCATCATTATCGCGGAGTGGGGTTACTATTTCGCGATTGTCGCGATTGCCATCGCTCTCATGGCATGGAAGCGCGGGTCGCTCGGTAAATTAACGGCCCTGCTTGCATTAATTGCCGCGCTCCTTTGTCTTTCGCCAACGCTTCGCGCCATCCAAATCGCGGCTTCCCTGCCCGCGCGTTGCGATGAGGCATTCGGTCGAGCATCGAACGATAAAGAGGCGTTTCGGTTCCTTTCACTTTTCACGCGGTCGTCCTTTCCCGATGTAGAGCTGACGACACACGTTTACGCCGAGGCGCTCGCCCTCGATCTCTATCAGTCAAAGGATGCACGCGCGCCGCAGCCACTGATCATCATGATCCACGGCGGCTCATGGAGTCGGAGCAGCAAAGAAGAACTGCCCGTTTTCAATAGCTACCTCGCGCACGAAAATTACACCGTGGCCGCAATCAATTATCGTCATGCGCCGAAGTGGCAATTCCCCGCACAAGTCGATGATGTTTTCCGCGCGATCGATTTTTTGAAAACGCGGGCGGACGAACTGCACATCGATCCGACACGAATCGTTTTGATCGGTCGTTCCGCCGGCGCGCAGGTGGCGTTATCCGCCGCCTACTCCGGGCGAGATTCGGCCATTCGCGGAGTCATCGCTTTTTATCCACCCACCGATCTTGTCTTCGGCTACGACCATCCCAGCGCGCGTTGGGTGCTGGACTCCAAAAAAGTGCTGCAAGATTACCTGGGCGGGACGCTTGCGCAGGAACCCGCGCAATACGTCGCCGCTTCGCCGATAAATTTTGTTAATGAGAACACGCCGCCAACCGTGCTCATTCACGGCGGACTGGACTCGGTAATCTGGCCGGTGCACAGCGAAATGCTCGCGGCGCGATTAGAACAGGCACGGATTCCGCATTTCTACCTCTCGTTAGGCTGGGCTACCCACGGATGCGATGCGAATTTGCACGGACCGAGCGGCCAGCTCAGCTCTTATGTGATCGACCGTTTTCTCGCATCGACGCTCTCGCCGTAGCCGCTCCTGGGCGTCGATAACACCTCTCACGCTCGCCACAGGCGAGCGGCTACATACTTGCCGGCGCGGCGCGTGAATGCCATCTTCCGCTCCCGTCCACCCGCCGATGTAGCTCAGTGGTAGAGCAACGGTTTCGTAAACCGTAGGTCGTGGGTTCAATCCCCACCATCGGCTCCAGTTCAGCGATGCTTGCCATAATTGTTCCGACGCTGAACGAAGCGGAAAACATCCAACCACTCGTTAGGCAAATCGCTCTCGCTTTGCCGGAGTGGCCTGAAATTATCTTTGTCGATGATGGCTCGAAGGACGGCACACAGCAGGTGGTGCGCGGGCTTGCGCGAGAATTTTCCTTGCAGTTAATCGAACGCACACAGCCGACACTGGGATTAGCTGGCGCTGTCATAGAAGGCGTACGCGCAGCCCGGGGTGAGTTCATCGTCGTGATGGATGCGGACCTAAGTCATCCGCCTAACGAGTTATCCAATCTCGTCCGCCCACTCTTGGAGGATCGCGCGGACATGGTTATCGGCAGTCGCTATGTGCGCGGGGGAACGACGCCGGGCTGGCCGCTCTATCGCAAAATCATGTCGCGCCTGGCCGCGGCGGCGGCGTATCCGCTCACCGGGGTGCACGATTCGATGTGCGGATTTTTTGCCATCCGCCGGGAGCGATTGCTCGAGCTTGCGCCGCACGCGACTGGATTCAAAATCGCCTTCGAAACAATCGTCCGCGGCGGCCGGGATCTGCGCGTGGTCGAAATTCCTATCGCTTTTCGCGATCGTGCGCGCGGAACATCGAAGATGAGTCTGGGCGTCGCCGCGATCTTCGCTTTGCGCTGGCTGGCGGCGTTATGGCGACGATTGTTCTCCAGCACTCGTTAGGCCGGCGCGCTTCAACTTCCACAGCTCGGCCGCCAGTCCGAGGAAGAGTAACAACGTCGCGAAGAAATAATTTCCGTAGCTCTGCGCCGTTACCTGAAACGGCACACTCAGCGTGAGCAGGAACAACGCTAGCGCGCTGCAAATCCAAAGCGCGCGAGACGGTTCCGAAAGAAGTCGCTGCAGAATAACGGTGAACGGGAATAACAGCATGACGAAGAGATAACCGAAGGCGAGCGGAGTGAAGAGCAACAGAAGCAAGATGAGCAGGGCAAATTCGATGGCGTCGGTTTCCTCCGTCCGCCTTCTGCGCCGAGGCATTACCGCGAGGTAGACGGAACCGAGAACTAGTCCCACGCAAAGAATAACTCCATTAACTGTGCGAAAACTTACGTCGGCGATGTTCGCGTAAAACGGAGTGTGCGCATGATACTGCTCGTCGGCATCGACATGCCGCAGTGTCCGATTCGCCAGGCCAAAGATTGATTGGTTCTTCCAGGAATTACTGCGGCCGGGCCGCTGCGCCAGGCCCCTGTCGTTGTATTTCAAGAGCATTCCTTGCGTCCACTTTTGCAAATCCGCCCGGGCCTGCGCGAAGCCGCGAATCGGCGCGGGCACAATGAAAAGCAGCAAGGCGAGCGCCAGCAGAAGCGAAGCCGTCGCGATCCAGGACCGACGGTAAATCAAATAGACAATCGTGATGACCGGAAAGGCTTTGATCGCCGCCGCTACTGCGATGAGCGCGCCGGCCGCGATTTGCTTCTCTTTCTGCAAAGCGAGAAATGCCGCAAGCATCAGGGCAAGTAGAAGAATACTTGGTTGGCCCAGGTGGAAATTGCTCCAGATGAAAACGATCACGAGCAAACTGGGCGCGAGGTAGAGCAACGGATTCCGCGGTCGCGTTTCACCACTCGTTAGGCGCAGTGAAAGGAAGATGCTCGCCCACCATGCGGCGACGTTAACGAGCACCAGCACGACCACGACGCCGGTTTTTCCGAGAAGGCTGATCGGCGCGAGCATTAAGGCCGCGGGCGGAGGATACATGAAAGGAAATTTTCCTTTCTGCATCGGGTAGATCGAAGCCCCGTGTAGAACGCGTTGACCGGTATCAAACCAAAGCGCGTAGTCCTTGATGCTTTTCCCGAACAGCGCGTTGGCGATGGGAATACCGCCAATAATGACAGCGGTGATGACAAAAAGCGCGAGGGCCACGCGCTTCGCGCTAATCGTCTTCACGCTTTGAGTGACGGTCTTCGTCTATGCCAGTCCGTGCTTTGCTCGTAGGCGTGCGCGACGTGGAGGAGCCGCGTTTCGTCGAACGCTTTGCCTAAAAACTGCAAGCCCACGGGCAGATCGTGGCCGTCTTTCGATTGCGCAAAACCGCACGGAACACTGAGGCCGGGAATTCCCGCAAGATTCGCCGGAATGGTGAA
>JALZAX010000162.1 GCA_030948055.1 Verrucomicrobiota bacterium
TCCCGAAACCCTCGCGCAGGTGAAACGCTTACGTTCGGTTTACGGCCTAACCCTAACCGCGAGCGACAGTCACAAATTGGTGGAAGAATGAGCGCGCTAATTCCGACAATCGAAGATGAGCTTTGTGCGCTGGAGGAAGGACGGATCGATCCGAAGGCGTTCCCGCATCGCGAGCACGTGCGACTCGCGTTTGAAATGTTGCGGCGGCATTCATTTGGCGAAGCACTCACGCGATTTGCGCAGGGTCTTCGTCATTTGACCAGTAGACTGGCGCGTCCGCAGGTTTATCATGAGACAATTACCGTGGCGTTTCTGGCGCTGATCGCGGAGCGGTGTGCAACAACTGCTTGCACGGGCTGGGAGGATTTCATCGCTCGAAACTCGGATCTGCTCGATAAGAAGGTGCTGTTAGGCTGGTATTCCTCCGAGCAACTGCAATCAGAACTCGCGCGTCAGACTTTTTGCCTGCCAGCGCCGACGCGAATTAAGTCCTAAGGATTCGCCCTCTGCGGTGTCTGACTTCCGAGAAGGGAAGAGACGATGGCAGCATTATTTTACAAACCACCAGGACGATGGCGGATCGGCCTTTGTTTTCTTGGCGCGGTCGCGATTCACCTCGCCGCCGTTGTTCTGGCGCAAAGGGAACCAGTCGTAGCACCGGCGATGGAGAACAATGATAATGGGATATCGGTGGAGCTAGTTCCACCATCATCGGAGCCGCCGCCGATGGATCCGGTCGAACCGGTGCCGGACCCTCCACCGCCAACGAATGACGAAACTTTTGTTCCAGAAGACGATGTAAAACCGCCGCTGAATCCGCGACGACCGGACCGATCGCCGCAACCACTCGTTAGGCAAAGCGCACCAGGGACGACCAATCTCGGGGCGGCGAAAGTCTCGGCACTGGTCGCACCGCGACCGGAATATCCTTACGAAGCGCGTCGGCAAAAACTAACCGGATCAGGAATCGTAATTCTCTCGATCGATCGCAACAGCGGAGCGGTAACAAATGTGCAAATTGCGCAGACGACGGGCACCGCGATCCTGGATAACGCCGCGATTTCCGGATTTCGACGTTGGCGGTTCAAGGCTGGAACGGTCTCGTCGGTGCGCGCGCCGATCACGTTCACGCTGACAGGTGCATCCTACTAATTGCATAATCGGCGCGGTCCTGTTTCCAACAACAGAACCGAAAATGGACATGCCGCATCGCACCGCGCCTGATTTTACTGAAATCGTCCGGCGCTTCGAATTGCCGTTGGTGCAATATGCGACGCGCATCATCGGCGACCGCGAACGCGCACGCGACGTTGTGCAGGACACCTTCCTCCAACTACAGCGCAGTCCGCGCGAGCAACAAGACGCGGCTCCTGCGAAATGGCTTTTCACCGTTTGTCGAAATCGCGCCCTGAATGTTTGCCGCAAGGAACGACGTCTCCAGTATCTCGAAGGGGATTCGTTTTCGCAGCAGGCGGCTGCAGAACCGCTGCCTAACGAGCAGTTAGAACAGAAGGAAGCGCGCTCCTTTTTGATGCGAATGGTCGAGACACTCCCGCCGCGCCAGCAGGAACTGTTGCAACTGAAATTTCAGAACGACCTCAGTTATGCCGAGATCGGTGCGATCACGAATCTTTCCGTCAGTAATGTGGGTGTTCTGATCCATAACGCGTTGAAAAATCTGCGGCAGCGTTATGCGAATGTCTCGCAAGATTTCGTCGCGTTTAAATTCAAGCCTCTCTCATGAAGACAAATCCAGACGATGCAGACTTTACCGCCTACGCGTTAGGCGAACTTTCCGTCGAGGAATCCGCTCACGTTGAAAAAGTAATCGCGGAATCTTCCGAGAAGCGAGCCGAGGTCGAACAAACGCGCGAATTGGCGGCGATGCTACGCGACGAATTTCGTGCCGAACTGCACGAAGTGAAACCGTCCAATATCATGCCTCTTTCCACGAAAGGCAGTTTTTGGTCGGACGCACGCTGGTCGTCTCTCGCCATCGCGGCAGCGGTGGCAATTTTCGCGATCATCGGAGTGCTGTTACTTTTTGAAAATCGCACCATCAGTTCGCGCATCGCAAATGCGCTGCGAGCAAATCGGATCAATCGATCGGGCGACGTGCAAATCGAAGTCGAGAACGAGACAGAAGAAGAGACTTTCTTTACCGCCCTAACTCCGCGGGATTCTGCAGATGAAAACGCATTCATTCCCACGAGCAGAAATCAACTCCTGCAATTTCCGATCAATTTCGGAACAGCATCGTATTTTGCCGTCCGAAGATCACTCGAAGCAGGCGCGCTTCCAACTTCAGATGCAATCCGCGTTGAAGAAATTGTTAATTATTTCAGCAGCCATTCTTCGGCGGCGACGGGAAATGAACCATTTTCAATTATTCTGGAAGCTGCTGCTTGTCCGTGGCAGCCGGCGCATCGGCTTTTGCGAATCGGTGTGCGTGTGGATGACTCGAAGAAGCTGACAGAAATCGAAAATGCCTCCGTGGAATTTAATCCCGAATATGTCGCGGCCTATCGTCTGATCGGTTACGATTCGCCGAAGACGCGAAGGACCGAGCCCGAGCGAAGCGCCGCGAGTTCGCCGAACCAAACCGCCACAATCTTGTTTGAAGTGGTGCCGGCGATCACCCGGCCATCGATGAGCGCGAATTCCGAAATGGCGACGGTTAAACTTCGCTACCAGAGATCCACCGATGCAATTCCCCAAGAAGTGACCCGCGCACTGCGCGATGAGGGCGGTGCATTTGAAACTGCCTCTGCTGATTTTCGATTCGTCGCGGCCGTGGCGGAGTTCGCCATGCTCTTGCGCACCTCATCTTCTGATAACGGCGGCAGATTTGCGGAGATTTTGAATTGGGCGAACGCGGCGCGCGGCGCGGAGCCGGATGAAGTACGCGACGAGTTCGTCCGATTGGTTCAGCAAGCGAAAAGTCTAACTAATGGTTAGGTCAGAGCGCTTCGGCCGCTTCCGTAGTTCGTTGCGGTTTTACCTGCATGGCGAGAAATGCGCCGATGAGAAGTAGGATCGCACTGGCTATCTGAAGATGAGTGAGCTGTTCGCCGAAAATCCAGGCGGAGAGAGCGAGTGCAGCGAGGGGACACAGAAGTTGCAGGGTTTGCGAGAGCGCGACGCCGAGTTCGCGGATCGCTATATAATATAGAAGATGCGCCAGGCTGATGCAGGTGATGGCGGAGACAACGAGGATGGCGTTGACGCGTGTAGTGACCAGGAACGGCGTGGCGATATTGCCAAACGCCAGAGTCAGCGGCAGCAAGAAGGCCGAAGTGATGAAACTGATGACGGCGAAGCTGCGTACACTGCCGAGTTGCGCGCTGGGCCGTTTCACCAGCACGCCGTAGAGCGCCCAACAAAGCGCGGCGGTGAAAACGATGAGTAAGCCGCGCATCGAAATGTGTGCGCTTTCCGCGCCGGGTTGAAACCAAACGACCCCGATGGCGCCAAGTAAGCCGAAGATAGTGCCGACCTGAAATTGCCATTGTCGGATGATCCAGCGCTCTTCGGGAAAGAAAATGAGTGCGAGGATAGCGGTCATGACCACGCTGCTGCGCATGAAAATCGTAAAGACGCCAGGACCGACGTGATGAAGCGCTACCACTTGCGTGATTTGATGAATCACATTCGGCAACGCGGTCACGACACAGGCCAGGAGTAAACGCGGGCTGAGCGCCGCAGCGTTGCGATCAAAAAATGAAAATGCGAACGGGACCACGACCAGGCACGCGATCGAATACCGATAAAAATTTTGCGCGAAAGGGTCGTAGAAATTGTTCAGATAAAACATGAACAGCGAAGGGGTGGACCAAATGATGACGGTGCCGAGCACAGCGGCGTAGCCTTTGGAGAAATTGGCCGGAGATGGCTTCGCCTGAGGCATGCCGGAAATAGAGAAGTTTATTCTCGCCTGCAATCGATTACTCGCGCAAAAACGAAGAGACAGAGGAGACATGCATATGGCGAAGACAAAAATCTTAATATCCGTGACGGTGGCGCTTCTCTGCCTCGCGCAGGGCAGGATGGTGCAAGCGCAAAAAAAAGCTGCCGGCGGAAGCTCGGCCGAGCACGCGAACAAGGGGGTGCAGCTTTCGCAGCAGGGCGCGTTTGATCAGGCGATCGAGGAATTTGGGAAAGCGATCGAGGACAGTCCAAAAGATGCGCGACTCTACAACGATCGCGGCGGCGTTTACCTGACGATGCAAAAATTCCAGGAAGCAGCCAATGACTTTTCCAAGGCGATCGAATTGTCGCCGAAAGATTATCGAGGTTACTCCCTGCGAGGCGCGTCGGAAATTGAGCTCGTGCAATACGATCCGGCGGCGGCCGATTTGAACAAGGCACTGGAGTTAAAGCCGAACGACCCGCAGACGTTGGAAAGACGCGGTTATCTTTTTTACAAGCAAAAGAATTACGACGCGGCCCTGACTGATCTGAATAACGCGCTAACGCAAAATCCCACCAGCACGCTCGGGCTCAGTCGACGTGCCGACGTTTATGCGGCGATGAATCAATGGCAAAACACGGTGACGGATCTGGAACAGGTGCTGAAGATCCAACCTGATAATTTCAAAGCGCAGGATGGCTTGATGCAAGCGCGCGCCCGTGCGGGAATCGGCGCGGCGCAACCATCGGCGACGGCTGCCGCGGCGACTCCGACCCCGACACCGACGCCGCACAAAACGAAGCTGCTCACGCGCGAAAATGTTTTCATCGCCCTCGGTGCGGTGGTCGTCTTGATCATCCTGGGCGTGGTCATCGGTAAGATGATGACGACGCGTCAATCGATCGATTAGAATTAGTCCGAATTTAGCGGGTCGCACATCTTGCCGCACTCGGTCGTGTCGGTTACCATTTTCGGCTCTATGAAACCCCGGAAAACTTTGTTGTTCTGTTTAGGCGCGATTGCGCTTTCCGCCACGCCATTAACGTCGATTCACGCGCAGGACTCTGCGGCCTACACCAAGCGAGGAATCGAGCTGGCCAAAGCCAAACAATACGACAAGGCGGCGGAGGAATTCGGTCAGGCGATGAAGGTCGATCCAAATGATCCGAAGCATTATTTGAATCGTGGCCGCGCCTATCGCATGGCGGGGAAATTCGCCGAGGCGGAAAAGGATTTTTCTCATCTCATCGAGATGAATAAGGATGACAACGACGGCTACAGCGAGCGAGGGAAGACGCGTGTCTCCGAGAAAAAATACGACCAAGCGATCGAAGATTTGTCGAAGGCGATCGAATTGAATGACGATGATGTCGAGGCCTATCGGTTCCGCGCTTATGCCTACACGTCGAAGAATGATTACGAGAAGGCGATCGCGGATTACTCGCACGTGCTCGAGGTGAAGAAAGATGATGCGCAAGCGCTGGAGCGGCGCGCATTTTCCTATATGCAGGCGAAGCAATACGACGAGGCGCTGGGCGATTACACAAAGCTGATCGAGAAAAGTCCGAAAGACGCGGAGGCACTTCGCGGACGTGCGTATTGCAACTCGCAGACGGGTCACTTCGACAAAGCGGTTGCGGATTATCAAGCGGTGTTGAAGCTGAAACCGTCGGACGCAAACGCGCAGCAAGGTTTGAAGGCGGCGCAGCAGAAGACGAAGGCCGCCGCCGGGCCCCCACCTTCGGCCGCGGCGTCTCCCGCGCATTAGCTCGAACTGGCGTGCGTGTTGTAGCGACGCCGCTGCGTCGGCGTAGAACGCGTGAATTGCAGCGGAAGCGTTTTTACGGCGACGCAGCGCCGTCGCTACACGATTTGCGACGCCAGAAATTTCTTTGACACGATAGGGCGCGCTGTTAGTTTGCCGCCGCTTTTCGCTGGAACGAGGAGGTCCCACGGTCGTTCAAATTGCAATGATTTGATGCGGCTCTGGGACTTTTGAATCTCAGCGCCGAGCAACCGGTTGGTCGTTAGACTCGTACGCTCGCGAAAGCATTCGGAGTTAGGCGGGTGCGGCCAGCAGCGATAACAACGCGGCCCACATAGCTCAGTTGGTAGAGCACGTCCTTGGTAAGGACGAGGTCACCGGTTCAATCCCGGTTGTGGGCTCCAGTGTGAGCGCGCGACCGGAAAACAAAACGATACGACGCAGTTTATTTAAAAAGAGGAAAACGAAATGGCTAAGGAAGCATTCAAACGCGATAAGCCGCATATCAATGTCGGCACGATCGGTCACGTCGACCATGGCAAGACCACTC
>JALZAX010000008.1 GCA_030948055.1 Verrucomicrobiota bacterium
AACGAACGATCTAAACACGACATTTTCAGGTGTTATTCAAGGAAATGGCGGAGCGATAACGAAGACAGGTTCAGGCACGTTTACACTCTCCGGCTCGAACAGTTACACCGGTGCCACCAATATTATGAGTGGGAAACTCGTGGTCAGTAACGCGACCGGATCCGCAACTGGCTCGGGACCGGTTACAATCGCATTAGGTGCCACTCTTACTGGTAACGGCACTATCGATGGCAATCTTACCATCGATAGCGGCGGCACCGCTGAGATAGATGGCGGCGTAATTAGACTTAATGGGGAAAATACAAACAATGGCCTTTGCATTCTCAAACGCGGTGCACAAATCAGTGGGGGACCGAGTTCGTCTTTCACGAACAACGGCCTCTTAGATGTAATCACGGGCGGCACCTTCACGCCGCCCCCTAGTTTCGTTAATAATGGAACGATAGTCGATTCCAGCGTCGTCAGAGCAAGGAGTATCGCGAAAACTGGAACTACTTTGACGATTACGCTCAATGGCTACACCGGCCATACCTATCGACTACAGAAATCCAGTTCGCCGAGCGGGTTTACGGACGTTGTTGGCTCCGACCAGCAGGGATCGACTGGAACAGCGCTGACATTCTCGGATACGAATGCAGTCGGCCCGGAAAGCTTTCTACGTGTGATTGTCGATCCGTAACGGCACTCCACTATTGAAAAGAGCTTAGGGGGTCAGCGCTAACTATCGACACAACCCGGTCTTCGTTAGCGCTAACCTCGGAGAGGAGCACGCAGCAAAAGCGAAAGAAGAGCGCGCAAGGAAGACATGCGATAATAAGCCTAACGAGAATCAGCGGTAGATCTCCCGGCGGTTACCAACAGCTAGAAGATGTTCCGCTCGCGATCGAATTCGTAAATCACGCGGTAGTCACCTACTCGCAGCCGATATTCACTCCGTCCGGTTAGTCGCTGGTGTGGGTAATCGGCCAGGCGAGAGCCGAGCTGATGAATTTTACTTTCGATCGCGTCGCGGGCCTTTGGCGGAAGCTTGAAGAAGAGGGAATCGAACTCGCGCGCGTAAACCTCTGTCGCGCGGCTCACGCCTCAGGATTTTGGATACGCACCTTGCCTTCGGCGATGTCTTTTTTACCGCGCTCGATGCTAGCGGCGAATTCATCAGTGAACTCTAGCTGGTCTTCCAGGTAATCTTCGATCCATTGACGGAGTTCTTCGACGTCGCCACGCGGGAGAGCCCGGATCGCCTGCGCGAGTTCCAGAACAGTTCTACTCATAACGCCTATTCTACATGGCCGGAGATGGAAGTCACCCCGCGTTGTTCAGTTTCTCTCCTAGCTGTAAGGACTCGACAATTCCACACGGACGCCCCAGCCGTCGCGATTCTTGAGCTTTTTGCAACCGATGGGAAAGGGATCAGTTTCCCACGAAAGCAGAACACGCGCGATGCGCTTTTGGACCGCGCTTGGAAGTCGCGCTAGCTCCTTCTTCGCGTCGCGGCCGAGATCGACACGCCACCTCACACGCGAATCCGCAGATCCTTGAGCGCCTCGCGCAGGGGCGTACGAAGTTGATCGCGTCGGGCTTCGAGCGCCAGAGAATCGCCTAGGTCATCCGCCAATTCTCTGTCCGCGATTAGCTTTTGTAAGACGGCCTCCCGTTCCTTTCGCTTCAAAGCCTTAAAGGCGGTGAGAAAGATTTCAGCGGTGGCCTCGGTCGCGCTCATGCCTCCGATTATCGCTGAGGGCCCGCTGCCTCACAACTCATAACATTGCCAGAAAGAACCAAGCGCGTGCGACTTCACGGCATAGGCGTGAAGTTACCGGCATCAATCTCCGCGTCGATCTTCTCCAACACTCCGGCGTGCTTCCCGCCGGGAGAAAAATCTTCCTCGAGCTGTTCATCCCAGATGGCTTTGTCCTGCCGCGCGATGTAAGCCGCGAGCTTTGCGATCTCTTCGCGATTCAAGCTCTTCACGGCTTCTTCGATTTCAGCGAGACTCATAAAGGAAGCTTGGCGTCGCGGAGTGATCTTAACAAGCCGCTGCGCAACTTCAGCCGGATTGGGAAAGGACTCACGCACGCAAAGAGCGGCGATGACGAGGAAGGTAGCCAAGGATCGGATAGCTTTCGTGCTTGTCATTGCCACGGTTGGTTTCTAACGACTCGTAGCTACTTACCTAATCTCGCTGGCTGTCTTGCCTGCGAATCTTGAGTGAGTTAGCCACCGATGAAACACGGATAAAAAGCATCTTATTATCCGTGAAAATCCGCGTTAATCCTTGGCTGGACCAGCCATAACAGCGCCGTGGCTACAGACCTAGCCGATCCGCATCGGCTTTCAGCGCGGTAATTACTTCTTCGATTGCTTTCTCCAACGGCATGCTGAGTTCGGCCGCGCCGCGGATGATGTCTTCGCGATTAACGGCGCGGGCGAAGGCTTTGTCTTTCATTTTCTTTTTTACTGACGAAACTTCGACCTCGGCGATTTTCTTCGATGGCCTAACGAGTGCAACCGCAGTAACGAAGCCACTTAGCTCGTCCACGGCATACAATGTTTTTTCCATCGGCGACTCGCGCGGGACGTTAGCGTAATCGGCGTGCGAAAGGATCGCGCGGCAAACTTCTTCGCTCCATCCATTTTCGCGCAGCCATTGCACGCCGACGAAGGGATGACCTTCTGTTGGGCTTTGTTCCGTGTTCGGGTGGCGCTCGTAATCCATGTCGTGCAGGTAGCCGACCGCCTGCCACAAATCCGCATCCGCATTTTGCAAGGTCGCGAAATGCCGCATCGAATCGGCCACTGCGTAGCAATGTTTGCGCAGGCTTTCCGATTGCACCCACTCGTGCAAAATGGCGAGCGCACGCTCGGGCAATGTGTTCATGAATTTATTGAGCCACGGATTAACACGGATGGACACAGATCAAAGGCAGGGCTCTGGAAAATCCGCGTTTGAAAGCCCGGCCTTGAAATTTCTTTGTCATTTCTTCGTTACGGCATCCGTGTTGATCCGTGGCTGAAATTACTGCACGAACTACTCGTTAGGCGCGTTACCAGATGCGTACGCGATCTTTCGGATCGACGAATAACTTCTCGTTAGGCTTCACCTCAAACGACGTGTACCAATCGTCGATATTTCGCGCCGGCCCGTTGACTCGATATTGCCGCGGCGAATGCGGATCGCTCACGACTTGTTTACGAATCGCATCGTCGCGCAGTTTCCCGCGCCAGGCCTGGGCCCAACCGAGAAAGACACGTTGATCGCCCGTTAAACCGTCGATCACCGGCGCCGGCTTGCCTTTGAGCGAAGCGCGATAAGCGTCGAGCGCGATCGTGAGACCGCCGAGATCCGCAATGTTTTCGCCCATGGTTAGTTCGCCGTTTACTTTCACGCCGGGAAGCGGTTCGAAACCGGAGTATTGCGCGCCGAGAACAGCAGCTCGCGCCTCGAAGGCCTTCGTATCTTCCGCCGTCCACCAATCGCGCAACTTTCCTTCGGCATCGAGTTTGCGACCTTGGTCGTCAAAGCCGTGGGTCAGCTCGTGGCCGATCACCCCGCCGATGGCGCCGTAGTTGACTGCCGGGTCAGCATTGGCGTCAAACATGGGCGGTTGCAAAATTCCCGCCGGGAAAACGATGTCGCGCAACGAACCATTGTACGCGTCGTTCGTTTGCGGAGTCATGCTCCAGTCCGCGCGATCGACCGGCCCGGTTAGACGGTCGAGATAAAATTTCAAATCGGCTTCGGCAGCGCGGCGCACGTTGCCTAACAAGTCGTCATTGCGGATTTCGACTCTCGAATAATCGCGCGGCTTATCCGGGTAACCTACTTTGATGTTGTAGGTATCGAGTTTCTTTAGAGCCTCCTGCTTGGTCGCTTCGCCCATCCAATCGAGTTTTTCGATGCGTGCATGCATCGCTAGTTTCAGATTTGCGACCAACTCTTCGATTTTCGCTTTCGCTGACGGTGGGAAATATTTTGCGGAGTAGAGCTGGCCGACGGCCCACCCGAGATTGCCAAATCGATCGTAACGATCGCCCGCGCCATAATCGCCGCCGCTGACCGCGTGCACACCGCGTTTCCATCGCACCTGCTCCTGCGCCTGGCCGGAAAGGGTCTTGTTGCGCATCTCGAAAAACGCAGCGCCAAAATTCTTGGAAAGATAGGGCGCGGCGTGATCGGCCACGTTGAAAGCTTGCCAGGCCTGCAAAACTTCCACCGGTGTCTCCGCGAAAACGCTCGCGATTTTCGGGAACGCGCTCTTCTCCGCCACGACTACGCGCTCGATTTTCTCGAAACCAGCGTTCTTGAAAAAACCGCGCCAGTTAAATTTTGGCGCGAGCGTTTCCAGTTCGTTTACCGAAACCGGATTGTAGGTCGCGAGCGGATCGCGCTGTTGCGCTTTGGTCCAGCTCGCTTCGGCCACCTGCGTTTCGAACTCGACGATTTCCCCGGCGCGTTTTTCCGTTTCGGGCCACGCGATCATTTTCAGTAATTCGGCGATGTAGCTTTGATACTTTGTTTTTTGGTCGGCGAAGTCGGGCTTCAAATAGTAATCGCGGTCCGGTAGACCGAGTCCGGCCTGGCTCAGGTAAACGGCGTAACGACTTGGATCGCCCAGATCCACCTCGATCCCGCCGCCGAAAATTCCACCTTCAAAATCAGCGAACTGTTTTCCCATCAAGGCAGCTAGAGCCTCGCGATCTTTGGCCGCGCGGATTTCGTCCAGCGTCCCTTTCAAAGGCGACGCGCCGAGCTTCTCGATAGCGGCTTCGTCCATGAAAGACTTATAGAAGGCGCCGATCTTTCCCTCGATGGCGTTACGATCGGTCGATTTCGATGCCGTTTCCATCAAATCATGCAGCCGTTGCTCGGTTGTGTCGGTCATAGCGAGCCGCAAGCTGTAGGCCGCTTTGTCGGGAGGAATTTGCACATGGTCGAGCCATGTTCCGTTGGCGTAACGGAAAAAATCGTCGCCCGGTTTTGTCTTGAGATCGGCGCCGTCGAAATCAAAGCCCCACTTCCCATATTGGGGAGTCTTGGACTCGTTAGGCGACTCGGTTCGGCCAGTGCCTACCGCTAGTAAATAGACGACGACGAAAGGGAAGAGCTTCATGGCTCGCCACGATGCTCCTGCGCTCGAACCCGCGCAAACAGGATTTGCCGCCTAGGAACGCGCCCGCCGGCGATGGCGAATAACGAGCCCCGCCCCCGCTAGACACGATAGAAAAGAGACTATTGCCGGATTCACCTCAGGCACAGGGCTGAAGCTGACGTCGTGCAGGGCAAAATGTTGATAGGCGGGATCGGGGAAGAAGGTAGTGCAGCCAAAAGTAAAGGTTAAAGACTGAATCAGGTTTGCGCCGAAATCGATTGTGACATTGCCTCGTCCGGACTGCGGTCCAGTGTTTGGAGTGCTCGCGGTTCCGACCACGCTTTGGTTAATGCCGCTTCCGATCAGGGTGTTGTTCGCGCTCGTGGTGATCGTTGGCGCAATGAGGGTCGAGCCATCGATCGACAAGGCCCGGATCATAGTCAGCTCATCTTGAGAGCCGCCGCCGGCATCGATATCGAATAACTTGAACGATACTCCCTGCACTCCTCCAGGATTGGCGAAGGAAATTGTGATGGTGATGGATTGCGTGGGATTGGTCAGATCGACTGCGAGAACGAGCGTGTTTTCGGCCGTAGCTAAACCTCCTTGGAACCCTGAGTTGATTGTGGGTGTTTGCGGATTGGGAGCCCCGGAGTAGAGGACGAGCGGCGCGCCATTGTTGGGTGTCACATTCACGGTAACGTCGTTGCCGCCGGCCATCGGATAGGAATTGTTCAAACTCCCATCGGCCCAGGTAACGATATCCCAATCCAGGACCAGCGCTTGCGCCGGGAGCTGGCACAAGAGCAGCGCCGCGAAGGCGTAAAAATAGCGTTGGAGAATGGTGCGGGGCATACGAAGTCTCGCCTATCTGAGCAGGCCTTGTGCCGGTTATCCCAGCTTCGCGGCTCCCGTGGCCACGGCATATAGCTTGCTAAATCCACCGCGAGACTTCTCCACTCGAAACGGAGGTCGCGGTTCGCGCCGCGCGTTCCGCTTCGCGTGGCGTTTTCAAGCCCATGCCAAGTACCGCACAGCAACAACCTCAAACTGTTTCGCGACGAAACAGTGCTCAAGTTGTTTTGCGATGGATTGGCCTGGCCGCGGTGTTATGCGCAGTCAATTGGCCAGCGCCTCTCGCGGCTGATCCGAGACAGCTTCTCGATCTAAGTCTGGATGAGTTATCCAAGGTAAAAATCGATACCGTTTTCGCGGCCTCGAAGTTCACCGAGAAAGTAACTGACGCACCTTCTTCGGTTTCCATCGTCACGGAAGACCAGATCCAACGTTTCGGTTATCGCACGCTAGCCGACATCATCCGCTCCGTGCGCAGCTTCGATATTACATCTGACCGCGTCTACAGCCACAGCGGGGTGCGTGGCTTCAATAGCCTGGACGGCTTCGGTTCGCGTACTCTTCTGCTGATCGACGGCCATCGGATGAACGATCCGATTCTGGATACCGCGGCGGTGGGCACGGAAGCTTTGCTCGATGTCGATCTCATCGAACGCGTCGAATTCATTCGCGGTCCCGGCTCAACCATCTACGGCAGCAATGCCTTCTTCTCTGTTATCAACGTCGTAACGCGAAGCGGTGCGTCGGTTAACGGTCTAGAGGCTTCTACGAGCATCGGGACCTTCGATACCTACACGGGTCGGGTTACCATTGGAAAGAAACTGGCTAACGGGCTGGATTACCTTATTTCGGCCAGTGTCTATTTTTCCGATGGACAGGACCGTCTGTTCTATCGCGACTTCAATAGCCCGACGACGAACTACGGAGTAGCGTCCAATCTCGACGGCACTGACTATTGGTCTACTTTCGCTAAAGTTAGCTGGGGCGATTTCACCCTGCAAGGCGGTTACGTCGCGCGGAACAAGGACGTTCCCACCGCCCCGAATGGCAGCGTCTTTAACGTTCCGGACCTGGCAGTTAACGCTCGTGGATATGCCGAGTTGCGTTACCTGCATGAGACGGCCGATGGCTGGTCGATCTCGGGTCGTCTCTACTACGACTCCTACGACGTTCACACCCTGGCTTATTACGATTACGATAGTGGCCGCGCTCTCAACGACGACTCCGCGCGGGCCCGTTGGTTCGGCGCTGAGGCGGGAGTTAGTCGCACGTTTTTCAAAAACCTGCGTGTAGCGGTCGGGGCGGAGGTTCGGCGAAGTATCGATCTTACCCTGCGTAACTACGACGAGCATCCATTCAACAGCTATCTCAACGTCTCCGCCGAGCAGTTGGTTTACGGCGCCTATGGCGATGCCCACCTGGATTTAACGCACAACCTGAGTCTGACGGCAGGTGTCCGCTGGGATCACTACGATAGTTTTGGTAGCACAGTGAACCCACGCGCGGCGCTCGACTACAAGCCATACCAGAATACGACTATAAAGCTACTTTATGGCGAGGCTTTCCGCGCGCCGAATATTTATCAGCTCGACTACACTTCTTTCCGCCAGCGTATTAACCCAAATCTGGGGCCGGAAACCATCCGCACCTACGAAGCGGTGCTGGAGCAGTACTTTCTCACGCATTGGCGCGGCACCGTCTCGGTCTTTCGTAATGAAATTTCCAGCCTTATTCAAACTACCGCCGACGAGTTTGGATTCGTTAGCTTCACCAACGCGGATGACGCGAACGTAAATGGCGCCGAGGCAGAAATAGAAGGTAAGTGGGATAACGGGCTGCTAGTCCGCGCCAGCTATACTCATCAGGAGGCCAAAAGCGCCAGCAACGATCAACGGTTGGTTAATTCGCCCGACAATGTAGTTAAAGCTCAACTGAGCGTACCGGTCTATCGCGACAAAATCTTTGGCAGCCTGGAGTTTCTTTACAGTAGCGACCGACTAACCCCGGAACACGCACGGACCGACGACGCCTGGACGCTTAACGGCACCATCTACAGCCGGAACCTTTTGCCCAACCTCACGGTTTCGGCGTCGGTTTATAACATCCTCGATCAGAAACTCTCGACTCCGGTTAGTATTGGTTACCTCCAGGATACCATCACGCAGGACGGTCGGACATTCCGGCTGAAGCTCACCTACAAGTTCTAAGTCTGGCGCGATGACTCTCTCTCATTCCAGACTTGCAAGAATAAGGCCCGTCCTCTGCGCCTTCCTTGCGCTCATGTGGTTCTGCGTGCCCCTGGCGCAAGCCGAATCCGAGTACGACGTAAAGGCAGCATACCTTTTCAAATTCACTAAGTTCGTCGAGTGGCCCTCGTCCGCCTTTCCCAGCTCGGACGCGCCATTTGTCATTGGCGTTGTCGGGCGCGATCCGTTCGGCGGGCTCGATCGAATTTTGCAAGGTAAACGCACCGGCGAACGCGACTTCGAAGTGCGTAGCTTAAGCGGGGGCGATAGCGCCGGGTTGCGCGGCTGCCAGATGATTTTCGTTACTAGCGCGGAAATGCATCGCCTGGGCGATGTCCTGGCGGCGGTGCAAGGCCGGCCGGTCTTGGTAGTGGGTGAAACGGACGGCTTCGCCAATGCGGGCGGCATGCTGGGTTTCGCAGTCCACCAGAGTCACATGGGAGTAGAGGTTAATTCCAGCGCGGCGCGGGCAGCGCGGCTCAAGATTAGCTCTCAACTCCTAAACATCGCGAGAATTGTGAACTAAACCGACATGACTCCGTTTCGCGATCGCCCCATCGGGCAAAAGGTCACCTCGCTGATCCTGGGCATTTCCAGCGCGGCGCTGTTGCTTGCCTGCGCCGTCCTTTTCGCTTTCCAGGCATATACGACCAAGCGGCATTTCACCCATGAGTTAGGCGTGGTGGCGGGGATAACCGCTCATAACAGTGCCGCGGCGGTGATGTTCCGGGACGAAGATGCGGCCAGCGAGACACTCAATGGCCTAACCAGTATGCCACAGATTGTCGGCGCAAGGCTCGAGCTGATGGACGGCACACGTCTGGCGGAATTCGGGGAGCAGGATCACAAGGGACTTAAGTTAAAGGGTAACCACATCCTCCTGGAACAACCAGTCATCCGTGATGGCAACCGCGAAGGCACGCTCTTCCTCCACGCTGACTTTTCCGCCTTGTATTCGCAGCTCCTCAAACTCTACGCCGTCATTCTCTTCCTTGTCCTCGCGCTTTCCCTACTGTTAGCTTTTGTCCTTTCCGGTCGTTTCCAACGTTTCGTGAGCGACCCCGTTCTACGCTTGGCCAGCACCGCACGCCGCATCGCCGAGGATAACGATTACTCTGTCCGCGCAGGCAAGGCTTACGGCGATGAGATCGGTATGCTAACGGATGCCTTCAATCAGATGCTCACGCAAATCCAGGCACAGGATGAAGCACTAGTCGGCGCCAAAGGTGAATTACAGAACCAGGTCACAGCTTTGCAGCGTGAGATCGTGGAGCGCAAGCGCGCAGAAGAGGCCTTGCGCGAGTCGCAGCAGAAGTTACTGCAAACGTCGCGTCTCGCGGGCATGGCCGAGGTGGCTACCGGTGTTCTACACAATGTAGGCAACGTGCTCAACAGCGTAAACGTTTCCGCGGGGTTGGTAGTCGAAAAACTGCGGCGCTCGAAAGCATCGAAGCTAGCCAAGGCAGCCAGCCTCCTTACTTCGCGCAACGGCGATCTCGGTGAGTACCTAACGAACGACGAAGCGGGAAAGAAGCTGCCGGGTTACCTGGCTAAACTAGGGGAGTTTCTCGTCGCAGAGAACGTGGAGTTACTCAGCGAAATCGACCAGCTAGGTCGCAACATCGAGCATATCAAGGAAGTAGTCGCCATGCAGCAGAGCTACGCCAAGGTCAGTGGCGTCTTCGAAAACCTGCCGGCGCATCAGTTGGTGGAGGACGCGATCGCGATGAACATCGGTGCCTTCGAGCGCCACGGGGTAGAAGTGGAAAGGCTTTTTTCCGCGGTGCCGCTCATTCGGGTCGATCGGCATAAAGTTTTGCAGATTTTGATCAACCTCATCCGCAACGCCAAGTACGCCCTCGATGCCGTCCATCGCACGGACAAGCGCATCACCATTTCCATTAGCGCTGCGGGCGAAAACACCGTCCGCATTGTCGTAGCCGATAACGGCGTAGGTATTTCCGCAGAGAATCTTACACGTATTTTTGCTCACGGCTTTACTACTCGCCAGGATGGTCACGGCTTTGGGTTACACAGCGGAGCGATCGCGGCCCGTTCCATGGACGGCTCGTTACAAGTGCATAGCGCCGGGACCGGACAAGGAGCGAGCTTTACCCTTGAGTTACCTGCCGCGCCATCAGTCTAAATTTATGAAAAGCGAATCATTAAACTGCGAACCGGAAAATCGCCGCATCCTTATTATCGATGATAACCCATCGATCCACGAAGATTTTCGTAAGATCCTCGGACCTGGCGACGCCAAGCTAGCCGCTGAACTGGACGCCGATGAAGCGGCGCTTTTTGGCGATACCGCGACCGCTTCGCGTAGTTGGAGTTTCGAAATTCACTCAGCCATGCAAGGGCAGGAAGGTTTAGAGAAGGTTCGCGCAGCCTTTCTTAACGATGCTCCTTACGCCGTAGCCTTTGTCGATGTGCGCATGCCTCCGGGCTGGGATGGCATCGAAACTATCTCGCGCATCTGGAAGGAATTTCCCGACCTACAGATAGTTATTTGCACCGCTTACTCCGATTACTCCTGGGACGAAATCGCCAAGTCTGTCGGTAACAGCGACCACATGCTGGTCTTGAAGAAACCTTTCGACAATGTCGAGGTCTTGCAGATGGCTCATGCCCTTTCCAAGAAGTGGCAGCTGACCCAGATCGCGCGCCGGCAAATGGAGGAACTGGATGCCCTCGTCGCCCAACGCACGGCCGAGCTGCGCGCTGCTAACACTCGTCTCACTGGCGAGGTAGCTGAGAGGACGGCCGCGGAAGAGGCCTTGCGCCAATCAGAAGAACGCTTCTCCAAAGCCTTTCACGGTAGTCCCGTGCCCATGGCTATCCAGCGACTGGACGGTTCTGGTTGTCTCGATGCCAATGTCAGCTTTCTCGAGCTACTCGACGTGCCGCTTGATACCGTTCTTACCGGCACGGATTTTTGGGCCGACGAGACCGCGCTTGCTAAGATCCGCGAGGAACTGGCCAGCCGTCATGCCGTGCGCAACCTCGCAGCTAGTATCCGCACGACCAAGGGTGAAATCCGCGAAGTGCTAGTCGCAGCCGAGAACCTTGAGCTCGGTAATGTTCCTTATCATCTCCTCATTATACAAGACATCACCGACCGCGTCCGGCTGGAAAACGAGTTACGCCAAGCACAAAAAATGGAGGCAGTCGGAAGATTAGCCGCGGGCGTAGCGCATGATTTCAATAACATTCTCACGGTTATCCTCGGTAACACCTCGATGACCTTGTGCAATCCGCGTCTCGACGAAAAACTGGCTGCTTCTCTGCACCAGGTCGAGCGTGCTGCGCAACGGGCCACCGCGCTTACGCGACAGCTCCTGGCCTACAGTCGCAAGCAGATCATTCAGCGCCGACCCGTCGCACTTAATGAGGTAGTCGAGCAAACCGTAGCTATGCTGCGTCGTCTCATTGGCGAGCATATCGCTATCGATATGCAGCTGGCGCCGAATTTGCCGCCAATTTTTGCCGACTCGAGTAATGTCGATCAGGTCATCATGAATCTGGCGCTGAACGCCCGCGATGCCATGCCTGAGGGAGGCAAGCTTACTCTGACAACCAGCCTTGTCGAAATTGATGAGCTAGCGCGTAACCGCAACCCGGAAGCTCAGCTAGGTCCACATATCAGCTTGGTAGTAAAAGACACTGGCCATGGCATGGATGCCGCCACCGTCGCCCGAATCTTTGAACCTTTCTTTACGACCAAAGAGCCGGGGCAGGGAACAGGGATGGGATTAGCCACAGTTTATGGCGTGCTCAAGCAACATGGCGGCTGGGTTGAGGTAGACAGCGCACCTGGTCGCGGCACGACGATCCGGTCATTCTTCCCTCTTAGCGCCGATGGCTTGCACGCCGAGCCGGCGAAGCTGCAAAACGCTCCGGTGGAAGCGGCGCCAACTGCCAGTATTACCATCCTGGTAGTAGAAGACGAAGAGATGCTACGCGAATTTGTCAGCGAAGCGCTTAGCTCGTTGGGTTATCGAGTCCTTTCCGCGCCTAATGGCCGGGCTGCACTCGAGATCTGGGCTGCACATCAGCATGAGATCGATCTCTTACTAACGGACGTCGTTATGCCTGAGTCTATTTCGGGACGGCAGCTAGCTCATACTTTGATCGTCGATAAGCCGGACTTGAAGGTGATCTATACGAGCGGGTATAGCGCAGAGCTATTCGGCTCCGATTTCGAGCAGGAGAAAGAGCACATCTTTCTGCCCAAGCCTTACCTTCCGGATCGCCTCGCGCAAACGGTGGCCGCGCATCTTCAGGGACAGCCGGCACCGACTCGCTAGGCCGGCGGCAAAACGATTGGCAGGGAATTGTCCTTGCGGCCTTGCTCTGCCTTGGCACCGTGATGCTTCGACCCGCTCATGTATTACTTTATCGTTGCCGGTCTGGCGTGTAGAACATGATTTACGACGTGGCGGTGGTCGGGCTCGGAGGCATGGGTAGCGCGATCCTGGCCGAGTGCGCGGTGCGCGGTGTAACGGCAATTGGCCTGGAGCAGTTTCAACCGGCGCATGAATTCGGTGCGTCGATCGGAAAAAGCCGACTCATCCGCAAAGCATATTTTGAAGACCCCGCTTACGTGCCTTTGGTCCTGCGCGCCTATGAGCTTTGGGGCGAACTGGAAAAGGATAGCGCCGAATCTCTTCTAACCATTACCGGTTTGCTGACTGTCGGGGAAGAAGGGAGCGATATTGTTGAAGGAACACTCCGCGCGGCCAGACAGCATGATTTGGAGATTCAGCATTTGGATCGAAATGAGTTAGCGACGCGTTTTCCCACACTGAAAATTCTGCCTAACGAGTCAGTATTGTTTGAAACGGATGGTGGTGTCCTAAAACCGGAAGCAGCCGTCAGTGCTCAGTTACGGCGGGCAAACGCAGCCGGGGCAAAGACGCGTTTCGAGATGAAGCTGGAAAAGTGGGAGCGTCGCGGAAAGGAATTCGAACTTCGGTTGTCTGATGGCTCGAAAACCTTCGCCCGCAAACTCATCCTATCGTTAGGCCCGTGGTTTAAGGAGACGATGGGGACGCTTGGAGTTCCGATTCAAGTGCAGCGAAATGTGCAATGCTGGTTTACGCCGAAGACTCCGGCTTATGCGGCTTCGGATTTCCCGGCCTTTTTGGTTCAGCGCGCCGGTTTGCCGGCGCCGCTCTACGGGTTTCCGGATTTTGCCGATGGAGTGAAGGCGGCCTTTCACGGTTGGGGCGAGCTGACCGAGGCGCAAGACCTCGAACGCGAAATCGATCACGCGAGCGATGTTGAACCACTCGTTAGGGCGATGGAAGGATGGATGCCCGGCGCGGCCCACACGTTTCGCGAAGCGAAGGCCTGTATGTATAGCCTAACGCCGGATGAACATTTCGTGATCGATCGGCATCCGCATGACGCGGATGTTATTTTGTGCGGCGGCTTCTCAGGTCACGGCTTTAAGTTCGCGCCGGTGGTTGGAGAAATCGCGGCGGATCTCGCGCTCAACGGCGGCACGCGCCACGCGATTGATTTTCTTTCGCTCCGACGTTTTGCACAATGAACGCGCGGCGCAATCGAGCTTTCTATCGGCCCCGGAGTTGCTAATTGTTCCGCATGGCGCAGGTGCTCCTGGCTTCGGCCACGTCGCGGGATGATCAGACAGATTACAATCTCGCGCCGCTCCAGGCCTTGCGCGAAAGCGCCACGCGCGATCGTTTCCAGCGTCATACGGTGGTGGAGAATCCGTTTACGGCCGACTTGATTATTTTCGCGGAATATTACGGCGGCGGTTTTCACTTTGAACGCCTCCGGGCACATCCACTCGTTAGGCAACATCGCCATAAATGTTTTCTTTTTTGTTCGAACGCCATCGTCATTCCATTCCTGCCCGGCATCTACGCCTCGCTCGCGCGCCGATGGTCTTCGTCCCGCACCTGCGGCGGTTTTTACCTTGGCCTGCCGAAGAACGAATTTACCACCTTCACTTCGCCCGATGAGGACATGCCTTATCTCTTCAGTTTCATGGGCTCGACGACTAACGCGCCCGTCCGCCGTCATCTCGCGCAATTGGCGCATCCGCGCGGATTTTTTCAAAATACTTCCGATGATTTTGAGCGGCTCTTGCATTTGGAAATGTCGCAGCGCGACCGACGCGATTACTACCGGCGCTACGCCGAATTGACCAAGGCGAGTAAGTTCGTGTTGTGTCCACGCGGCGTGGGGGCGGCCACCATCCGTTTGTTCGAAACGATGCGCATGGGTCGGGTGCCGGTGATTTTGTCCGATGAATGGGTTCCGCCGGAAGGGCCGACGTGGGAGAAGTTCAGCGTCCGTGTGGCGGAAAAAGATCACGGGCAAATCCCGCGGCTGCTGGAAGAGCGCGAGTATATGGCCGTGCCCATGGGGCAACTCGCGCGACGTCAGTGGGAAGAATGGTTTTCGCCAGAGGTGGCTTTTCATCGCGTGGTGGAGGATTGCCTCGCGATCAAAGAGCGGCGTCGCGTGCCGGAAGCACTCGCGCGTTGGCCTGTCTATTTGCAACTAGCACGGCCGTTTCATTTCCGGCGTTTGCTGCGGCGAAAATTCGAGGAGCTGCGCGGGCGAATCCGCACACGGGAAGAGCTACCGGCGGATCTTGCGATCTTGCGCGGAGTGAAGTCTAGCGAGTGATCGCGGGATGAATCACCTTTTGCCTAACAAGTTGCCGATCGCTTTCTCAATCTCTGCGATTGCCACTGGCTTGCGCAGATAAGCGTCGCCGCAAGTCGCGACCGCCAGCTGATGTTCCTGTTCTTCGCCGTAGGCAGAGTAGTAGAGCACCGGCACCTCCGGTCGAAGCGCGCGTAACTTCTGGCACAGCTCAACGCCGGTTCCATCAGGCAAACGCACGTCGAGAAGATAAAGGTCGAACGCGATATCTCTCGCTAGATTCACTCCTTCGGCGAGTGTGCCGGCGGTCATCACGCCATAACCACCTTCGGCCAAGAGGGCCGCCATCATCAGTCGCGTGTCCTGATGATCATCCACATGCAAAATGCGGGCCTTGGTGTTTTCCGTTTCCATCGCGCGTGCGTCCGCGGAAGGTAGCAGCCTCTCTGTGTTTCGCTAATCCGCGATCGGCTCAAAACCGGCAAACATTTCTTCTGCTTCCGGCAATTGCTTGAGCGGAATGCAATCGCACAATTCGAAGAACTTATTCCACATCGCCCAGACGTTTTCGTTTTTGTGCGCGGCCTCGATCGCTTCGTGTGATTTCCATTCCGAGACTTCGATAATCGTACCGTCTTTCGCGCGCATGATGGTTGGTTCGCGCCCGGTCACGAAACCTTCCTTGCGCAGGGTCGGTACTCGCTGGCGCACCAGGTCTAACAAGTCCTTATCTTTCCCCGCTTTGGGCCGATACGCCACGATCACACAGACGCCCGCCATCTCGCGATCCTATCGAATGATTCGATGGTGACGAGATTTTCTTCCTGGCCTAATCTCGCTCGCATGCCGGAAACGAAGTCGCGCGTGTGGAAAAAAATCGGCTGCTATTACGGGCTGACCATGATTTTCAGTGGATGCTTCGACGCCTTCGTCCTGCACGCCGGTCACATGGAGGCCGGCAATCTATTTTATGTCACAGGCTCGATGTGGAGTCCCGCGCTGGCGGCGTTCGTCACGAAAGCTTTTTTTGGCGAAAGTATTCGCGACCTGAACTGGGGTTGGGGCGACGCGAAATATATTTGGCTTGGATACCTCATCCCGATTGTCTACGCGCTGCCGATTTATCTCGTCGTCTGGTTAGGCGGGTGGGGCGGATTTGCCGATTCGGAGTTCGTCAGGCAAACAGCGCAGAATTTCGGATGGCACAATTTCTCGCCGGTCCTCACGCTGACGCTGTTCGTTTTGGTCACCGCCACGCTTGGCCTGGTCGGTAAAACATCGCGCGCACTCGGCGAGGAAATCGGCTGGCGCGGATTTCTTGTTCCGGAATTATCGAAGGTCGTCGGCTTCGGCGGCATCGGATTAATCAGCGGCGCGATGTGGGCAGCTTATCATTTTCCGATTCTGATTTTCGCGGATTACAACGCCGGAACGCCCGTCTGGTTTGGTCTCACGTGCTTCAGCCTCGGCGTGATCGCGGAAAGTTTTGTTCTGGCGTGGCTGACTTTGCGTGCGCGCAGTCTTTGGCCCGCGGCCATTCTGCACGGCAGTCACAATCTGTGGATTCAATCGATTCTCACTCCGCTGACGCGCGAGACCGGTCCGACGAAATACATCATCGATGAGTTCGGTGTCGGTCTTGTCATCACCACGATGATCGCGGCAGTCATCGTCTGGCGAAAACGTAGCCAGCTTCGCCTAACGAGTGCTGGCGTATGAAGAAGATGGTTGCGCAGAAGCAGATTTCGCGTTCTCTCCTTCAATCATGAAAATGTTCCTGGCCTCTGCTTTCCTCGCTGCAATTTTGTTACAACTCTCGCCGCTGCGCGCGGAAGAGCCCGCTTGTTGCGCGACTGGGGCGGGTCACAAGAACATGAGCGCGATGTGCGAATCGACCTTCGCCAAGCTCGATCTCAATGCCGCGCAAAAAGCGAAAATGGAAAAACTCGCGGCCGAGTGCGACAAAGGCGGTTGCACGAAGGAGAGCATGGCCAAGATGGAGAAAAGCGCGAAAGGCATTCTCAACAAAAAGCAGTACGCCGCATGGAAAGCCGCCTGCAGCGGGCACATGTCTGAGAAGAGCTAAGGCCTTTGGACATCGCGGCGAATCTTGAACTGGTTCTGTCGCAGATTTCCGCCGCGCTCAAGAAATCGGGCCGCGCAGAAGAGAGCGCCCAGCTAATCGCGGTTTCGAAAAAGCAGGATGCTGAAAAGGTGCGTGCGGCCTTCGATGCGGGCCAGCCGATTTTTGGCGAAAGCCGCGTGCAGGAAGCGCGCGCTAAAATTCCGGAACTGCCCTCAGCGCTGCGCTGGCATTTCATCGGACACCTGCAAAAAAATAAGATCCGTCAGGCGCTTCCGCTCTTCGAATTATTCCACAGTATCGATTCGTTAGACCTGGCGCATAATGTCGAGCGCATCGCGCATGAAGACGGACTGCGTCCGAGCGTTCTGCTGGAAGTGAACGTGTCAGGTGAGGGGAGCAAGATTGGATTTGCTCCAGCCAAATTGCGCGCGGAAATGGAAACATTGCTCTCGTTAGGCCGCGTCAATGTTGAGGGTCTGATGTGCATTCCGCCACTCGCGCCGGCAGCGGAAGATTCGCGAAAATATTTCGTCATGCTCCGCGAGTTGCGCGACGAATTGGAGCGAGAATGCGGTGCAAAACTTCCACAGCTCTCGATGGGAATGAGTAATGACTACACGGTCGCGATTGAAGAAGGTGCGACGCTGGTTCGTGTCGGGACAGCGATTTTTGGTGAGCGATGAGAAGAAAATCCCAAGCTCCAAGCTCCAAATTCCAAAGAAGCTCCAAGCATCAAATCCCAATAGCAACCGCAAAGTCTGATTGGGATTTGGGAATTGGGATTTCTTTGGGATTTGGAACTTGGGATTTGGGATTTGGAATTGACGCGATCGATGCGACTTGAACCGACCAACATCCAGCTCATCGGCCACGAACTCGCGATGCAATGGAACGATGGCGCCGAATCCTACGTCTCGTTAGACCTCCTCCGCCGTTCCTGTCCTTGCGCAGCGTGCGGGGGTGAACCGGATGTGCTCGGAAACCTTGTTCGGCCGGAAGTTCGATATGGCGCGGCCAGTTTCGAACTGCGCGGTTGGCAGTTAGTCGGGGGTTACGCGTTGCAGCCTCGATGGGCGGACAGTCACGACACCGGCATCTATTCCTATCAATATCTGCGGCGCCTAGCGGGCACGAGCGTTTGACTCGTCAGGTATCGTCACCCGCAAAAGAGAAGTTTCGGTTTCCAGTGGCTGCAACGTGCGTTCGCGAAGATTTGCGGGCAGCAAAAAAACGTCGCCGGCTGTAAACGTCATCGCCGCGCATTCGATTTTTCCAGTGAGACAAACCACGATCGCAAAAGTTCCGCGCGGCGAAATTTCGCGCGACGCATTCAGCTTCCATTTGTCGACTTCGAAAAGATCGTGCCTAACGAGTGATTCGTCAGTCGGCCTAACGAGTGATGGCTCGTGGTCGTGGAAATTAATCGAGCGCAGGGCCTGCTCGACGTGCAACTGTCGGGGGGCGCCTTTGTCATCGACGCGGTTCCAATCGAAGACGCGATAGGTAGTGTCGCTGTTCTGCTGCACTTCGATAATGACGTTGCCGCCGCCGATTGCATGCATGCGTCCGCTCGGCAGAAACATGGCGTCGCCTCTTTTGACGCGAAGACGATGCACATGTTCTTCGACATCACCGCGGGCCAGCGCTTCCTCAATGTGCGCTCGCGTTCGATTTTTTTTGAGACCGACAAAAATCTCCGCGTCCGGTCTTGCCTCCGCGACGTACCAAAACTCCGTCTTCGCCTCGCCGCCTAATTCCGCCGCGGCCTCTTCCGGCGGATGCACCTGCAGGGAAAGTTTTTCTTTCGCGTCGAGGATCTTGATCAGTAGCGGAAAGCGTTCGCTCGCGGCCACGCTGCCAAAAATTTCTTTTCGATTTTCTGTCCAGATTTCGTGCAAGGTCCGCCCACGCCATGGTCCGTCGCGGACCACGCTTTGCGCTTCGGGGCGGTCAACAATTTCCCACGCTTCGCCGATCGGAATCCTGGGAGGCAAGCTCTTGCTGCAAATCGTGGCCAAACGTCGGCCGCCCCAAATCCGCTCCATGAAGAGCGGTTGAAAAATGAGTGGGGCGTCCAACACGAAAACGAGATTCGCTCAAAAAATGGAATTGGAAACGGCGAAGATCGAACAGCCGTTTGATGCCACTTGATTTTCACGCTTCGCTTATCAGGAATGCAAGGATTTTTCCGCTACTGGCTACCCGTTCTAGTCTGGCTCGCCCTGATTTTCGTTGGCTCGACCGATGTCATGTCGGCCGAGCAAACTTCGCGTTTTCTCCTTCCGTTTTTGCGCTGGCTCAAGCCGGACTTTTCCTTGGAAGCGCTCGCACTGATTCATTTCTTCATGCGCAAACTCGGTCATCTGACGGAGTACGCTATTCTTGCCATTCTTCTGTGGCGTCTGACTTTTCGTGGAATGGAGCTGAAACTGCGGCGCCCGAATTTGTATGGAGGCGTCTGGATTCTTGCGACCCTGTTCGCGGCTTCTGACGAATATCATCAATCGTTCGTCCCGTCGCGCACGGCAGCCTTGGGCGATGTGACGATCGACAGCGTGGGCGCGATGGTTGGCTTGGCGATTAGTTTTGCTTTAGCACAGCGAACGAGCATCCGGCTCGAGCAAAAGCGGCTCGTCGAAAGGCCGGTCAGTGGGCCTGAAAGGATTTGAACCTTTGACCCTGCGCTTATCAAGCGCATGCTCTAACCAGCTGAGCTACAGGCCCGGTAATTCTGACCACGCGGATCGGAAAATCGGAGAGGAAGAATTAGCACGCCGCGCGATCAGCGCAACGCGGATTTCCATTCCAGAAAGTATAAGTTGAACGCGCGCGCGCGCGAATTAGTAATGAGAGTGCAATCGTGGTTCACTTCGTTTGCGCATCTTCGACATTTCAGATGCAAGT
>JALZAX010000163.1 GCA_030948055.1 Verrucomicrobiota bacterium
CCCTTCACGTTCTTGATCTGATCTAACTGCGTGGAAAGACTGGAGGCTTTGGTTTCCGCTTCGTTTACTTCTGTTTCCTGTTTGAGGACGATGGTGTTGAGCGGTGTCTGAGTATCTTCGGTCCCTTCGGGATTCAGATCGACAATGCCTTCCTGATCGCGAATGCGCGCGACTTCGGCGGCGGAGTCATCGACCTTCTTCTTCTGCTTTTCGACCTCCTCGTTCATGCTCGTGACCGCGCGATTCATGATGTCTTTTTCTTCATCGACGCGGGTGTTCTGATAAACGGCGACGATCTTGTTCGCGATGTCGGCGGCCTCCTGCGGATCGGTGCTAAAGACGCTGATCTGGAGCAGATCGGTGTTTCGAACTTCATCCACCTGCAGTTTGTTGCGTAGATGCTGGTAAGCTTGCTCCCGTGTCGGGCGAACGCCGCCTTTCGCCCACTTATCCTGCAGCTTCAGCTCTTCGATTACCGGATAGAGAACGCCGGTGCGCTGGATGACCTGAAAAACAGTCGGCGCCAACTGCGGATCGTGCATCGGCAGGTTCGGATTGCTCGTATCGAAAATCCGTACATTTTGCGCGGTCGATTTTACCTCGACGAAAACCGAGGACTGATATTCGCGTGGCTGAAAATAGGTGACGATAGCGGCGGTGAGGAGAACGAGAAAAAACGCCAGGAGGATCAGCACCCAGCGCACTCGAATGACGCGCCAGTAGTCAAGAAAGTGAAGTTTAGTTTCTTCGGTGTGTGCCATACATAACCCCAGATTGGGGCAGACAGGCTACCCTAAAAATCGAGCTAAGCCAATCCGCGAACGCGGCTAAATTTTACCAGGTAAAGGTGATCCCACCCCAGTAGCGATTGCGGGTGAACTCGCGGAAGGAATCGTCCGAGACGACTTCGGTGTGTTCGTAGCCTGCGTCGATCGCCCAATTGCGATTGATCGCATAACGCACCGTCAAACCGATATCAAAGTTGTCCTCATTGAAATCCGACAAACCAAACGCGCCCTGATTAATATCGTGTTCGTAGGCCACATTCACTGCCGCGCTGATGCGGCTGGTGAAAGCGTGACGAACCGCTAGAGACGTGCGGTAGGTAAGGCGCGAGAAGGAGTCAGGCACATTCGGTTGTTCGAGGGAGTAACGGTTAAACCAGCTAATGGTTGTGCTCTTGGCCAAAGCGTAGTTGAGGGTCATCTCAGCATACGGAGCGGTGCGATCGGACTGCAACGCGTTATCATCAAACTGACGGAACTCGACGCCGCCGCGCGCTGAAATATTGAAGCGCGGGCTGAAGCTGTGATCGAAGCCGGCGAGGAAGAAATGCGACATCGAGTCGCGATTGCTAGAGTCGGTGTAATTAACGAAGCCTAAACGGTACTCCGCCACCAGGGTAGTGGTGGGCGTTAGCAGGAAACGGAATTCGTTACCGAAGGTGTGTTCGAAGCGATCTTCAAACGTGCTGAGAGTCTCGCTGTCGTAATTAACAGCTCCCAGCGTGTAACTAGTGAGCGTGGCGAAGCGAGGCGCCCACAGATATTGGACCGAAAATTTGCTGAGCGTGTAAAAGAAATTCTGATTGTTCCGATTGAAGCCGATCCCGCCGTTGTTAAAGGTGTCAAAGTTGGGCTGGCTTTGGTAACTGGCGTAAATGTTAGCGCCGAGAATCAAACGCGGGCTCGCCTTGTGCGTAACGGCCAGGGAGAGGAATGCATTAACGTCGTAGTCGTTGTTGTTATCGCCCGAGAAACTTTGGCGGTCGGTGTAATAGGTCAAACCGGCGCCAGTATCGAGCCGCAGCTGAGTCCGGGGGCTGCCGAACACATAGATTAGTTCGCCCGCCACATTGACGAACGCCGAACCGTGTTCGTCGAAACTATTGAGGTTCGGATTATCATCGTATCCGCCGCGAACTGAGACCGAAATATGAAATGGGTTGGCCTTGAATTTGCCCAAACCGACATTGTCGTATGATTTCGTATCGATCGTTTCCTTGCCGCCCAGATCTTCCTTGCTAAATCCTTCTCCGCCCGCTCGCACTGCGTGCGGTTGAAGGCAGAGCAAGGAGGTGCAGAATGCCGCAAGGGCAAGCGTGGAGAGGTTAAAGCTTCTCATAGTACCCGTTAAAATCCGTGGTTAAGGCTGCGCGTATTCCCCATGGAAACACATACGCGCTCGCAGGGTAGCCGTGGGTATTTTAGTCAGCAATCTTTTTTTAAGGTCTTTCACGTAATTCCAGCACTCAGCAATTTCCGGTCTAGTGCCCCTAAGAATTTTCGGCGGGAGTGTCCTTTTCCGGCTTCACCGACCGCTGCCAGCGGTCCACATGGCTCTCGTAATAACGCCGAATGCTGTGGGAATTCGGATCCAGCTTGATCGCCTCGTTGTAAACTTTTTCTGCTTCCTCGAAGCGCTTGGATCGATCCAGCGCTGCTGCCAATTCGAGCGCATAGACTTCATCGCGCGGCGCGAGGTCGCGCGCTCGTTGTAGCGCCACGATTCCTTGCACGAGAAATGAAGTGCGTGCCTCGGGGTTTTCCATCTGCTGTCCCATGATATTTCTCGCCATGCCGAGTCGCAGATAGAGATCGGGATTTTGCGGATCGTATTCGAGCCCTTGCAACGCAAACCGGACGCCGACCGCGCCCTGCCCATCACGGACGGCGGCACGAGCTCTCTCGGAAAAATATTCGCCTGGGAACAGCGGCACCGACTGGACGAGGAGCGCGGCACCGAGGAGGGGAAGGCAGAAGCGCCACCACCACTTGTTAGGCACGGTCGCGTTAATTTCGTTTTCTCGCAGCATCCCGTCGTTCGCGAGCAAGCCGAAAACAAACGCCATGAGCAGGAGATTGCCGGGAATGTGCAAATTGAAATCGAGCGCCGAGTGGGCCAGGTAGCTGGCAACGGCCGTGAGCGCTCCGATATTGAGAGCGAGGCCGTTGCTCAAGAGCCGCTGCGACGCGGCCACCCGTCGCGGGCCGAGATTTTTAAAGGTGCGGAAGCCGCAAAAAAGATGGATCCCAAGAAAAATCACCAGTCCGACCGCACCAGCCGCGCCGTACTCGGCCAGCAAATTTAGATAATCATTGTGCGCATAGATGGGGTCCTCCTGCACCCGCTCGTCGCGCAACAGCCGGCCATAGTAGAGGTAGGTCGCGCTGCCTGTCCCGAAAACCGGCTCGATCCGCCATTGCTGCAGCGCGCTGCGCCAGAGATAGAGGCGCATGTTGGTTAGCTCAAATGTATTTTCCGCTCGACTCGTTAGGTAAGAACTCTTCTTTACCGCGGCCGTCACTCCCAGCGAGAGCAAAACCGCGGCGAGAATTGTTAGGCCGCCTAACGACCAAAAGAGGTGACCGCGCGCTCGCCGCAAAACGACCGCACTTAGAAAAGCGAAAACAAAAAGACTGAAGATGGCGCTCAAATAGCCCCCGCGGCTTCCAGTTAGAACAATCGTCACGTAACAGACCGCCACGGCGTAGCCCACCAGGAGCTTTTTCCAGATCTTCAGCCGGCTCCAGCAGATGATGCTCAGGCCAAGCGCGCCGAGTGCTTCCATCAGCCCAGCCAAATGATTCGGACAAATATAAAAACCGCTCGCCCGCCACTCGTAGTCGTAGCGTTGCAGCCACGAGATCGGCATGAAATTTTTGCCGTCGCGAAATTGAATCGCCCCCACTAGCGCGTGGCCGAGCGCGAGCGCGAGCAGGCAGGCGAGAAAGATCATGCGTTGCCTCGCATTAGTCAGGATGCACGCCACGTAGAAATAGACGATCAATCCAGCCAGCACGGAGTAGAGATCGCTCCGCGCGATATACGGCATCGGCGAAAGATAGGCGCGCGCGAGAATATAACCGAAGAAGATGATCGCGCTGCTGAGACACCAAGTGCCAGGGGCCGGTCGCATGCGGCGCAGCGAACAAATCGCCAGCAAACCGATCACGCCGATCAGCGTGTAGGAGGGCAAACTAAATACCATCCGCGTTCCGCCGATCATGATCTGGATGGCGAGGAAAGCGATGAGTAACAGAGCGAAGGAGAAACCTTCAAAAAAGCGCGCTGTTTTTTCCATCTGCCGAAATTGACCAAGCCTCTACGGGACGCGCACTCTCATGGCAAAAAAAGAAGAGCCGTTGCTTCCCGCAACGGCTCTGCACAAAAACTTGAACTAAATTTACTGATTCTGGCTCGGACTTACCTGGCAGGCTCCCAGAGTCGCGTCGCCGCTGTTGATCAGTTCCTGCGCACGTTCCGGTGTAACGAAGAGCGTTTGGTTGTTTACACAAACCGCTACGATATTGCCCTGGCCGCCACCACCACCGATCGATCCGGGAGGAGGATTCAGATTCGTGCCCGGAGCGTTTCCAAAGACGCCTTCGTCTTCTTCGCCCCCGTGACCACCGCCGCCAAACGAGCTCGCGCAACCCGGCGAGAGTTGCGTGGCCAAATCGGTCAGCGCACTGGCATCACCCGGGCTCGCGTCAATCGCCCCGCGTAGGATTCGCCCGAGCAAACGGCAATCGTCACCGGCGCAACTGAAAGCACTGCGCAAAATATCATTCTTCCATTGCGGATGAGCCGAAACCGCCGCCTGAACAATGGCGCGCGCGGCCGACTTAAATTTCTTCACTGCTTCGCAAACGGCCGACAGATATTCGGCCTTGCTCGCGTTCGCCGTGGTTTTTCCCTGCGGCAATTGCGATTCAATCATCTTAGTAGGCGACATGCCCTGAGCCTGGACTGTGGACGTGCTCGCCACCCAGAAAGCCGTGCCGAGTGCGAGCGCGATCAGCAAAACCAACGTCGCCTTTGAAACCATAAACATTTTTTTCATAGAGAAGTGACCCTTTTCCGCGGGTTGGAGTGAGATGAAGCTTTTGTTATGCCCTTTACTTAGGTTGGTCAACAAGTTTTCTGTTCGATGCGTGGAAAGCGGGTGAAGGGAATCGAACCCTCGTCAGTAGCTTGGAAGGCTACAGCTTTACCATTAAGCTACACCCGCGCGCCGGCTAAGCTGGAGTGAGCTTTCCGTGCTGCCAAGTTCTTTTTGGCCGAGTTGCCATGAGCGCGCGCACTGCTAGCTACTCTTATGAAAATCTCTCGCGCCATTTTCCTTCTTTTCATTTTTTGCCTAACGAGTGCTGCCCGCGGCGACGTGACCCTGACCCAAAAAATCGAAGGCGCCGGACCGGTCGACATCATGGTCATGAAAATCAAAGGCGATAAGGCGCGCGTCGAACCCAACGCCAAGATGACCATGATCATCGACAACAAGACGGGGGAGATGTTGAACCTGATGCACGAGCAGAAAAAATTCATCCGCATTTCTTCTGCGCAAGTCCAGGCCGTGGCTGGTCTCGCGATCGGCGACGACAAAGATGACGACGCCGCTTCCGCAAAACCCGCACTCAAAGCGACTGGCCGCAAAGAAACCATCCTCGGCTACGAAGCGCAGGAATACGTGACGGAAACGCCGTCCTTCAAGGCGACCTACTGGATTTCCACAACCTATCCAGGCGCGAAAGAAATCACGCAGCAACTTCAATCAGTTAGCAACAATGTCTGGAAATCAGCCGCCAAGCATATGCCGGACATGCGCGACTTTCGCGGTCTCCCCTTGCGTTCGGTGGTGACCGTCAACGGCAAAGAGATAACCAGCACCCTGGTCTCTGCGAAACAGGACTCGTTAGGCGACGACGAGTTTGTCGTCCCGAAAGATTATCAGGAGATCAAGATGCCCGATATGCAATCACTCATGGGCGGCAAACCTCCGGGCGTGAAAACGAAACCGCCGGGCGCGCCATGATTCGTTAGGCGCGATGCTCATCCTCGCGTCCACTTCGCCGCGGCGGCGCGATTTGCTGCGCGAAGCTGGATTGCGATTCGAAATCGTTTCACCTATTGTTGAGGAAAGCGATAACGCTGCCCTCAGCATGGGTGAGCTCACTTTGCTCAATGCCACACGCAAAGCGGCCGCAGTTTCGAGATTGCATCCGCAGGCGATCGTGATCGGCGCTGATACACTCGTCGCGCTCGATGGAAAAATAATCGGCAAACCACGCGATCTCGCTGAAGCCGCAAAAATGTTGCGCCTTCTTTCCGGCCGCGAACATCAGGTTTGCACCAGCGTGCACCTTCGGTCCGCGAAACACCGCGAGAGTTTCAGCG
>JALZAX010000009.1:0-13508 GCA_030948055.1 Verrucomicrobiota bacterium
GAGGAGGAGCCGACCTCACCGGTCAGGCGCGAGGAAACGGTCACGAAAAGAAAACCAAACGCGACGATGAGAAGTGCGCCTAACAAGTTGAAGCGCAGATTCAATTGCGGCGCGAGCATGATCACGATGAGGATGGCGATGATCCCGCCGATGACCCATTTCATCGACAAATCCTGCTCGGTGCGCGGCACCTCATCGCGCGCAACACCTGAAGCGCGCAGGTCGGCGAGCCCGCCTTTCAAGCCGTGCCAGATAAGCGGGATCGAGCGGAAAAGGCTGATGATGCCGGCGGCGGCGACCGCACCCGCGCCGATGTAAAGGATGTAGCCCTTTTGAATTTGCTCGACCGACATGTCGGCAATCGAGTGCGCCGTTTCCGGCGCGAGCGGCAAGGTTCCGGCGGAGCCGAAAAATTTGATCGCCGGAATGAGAACGAGATAGGAGAGAACACCGCCGCCCATCATGAGCGCGGAAATGCGCGGGCCGATGATGTAACCGACGCCGAGCAGCGCGGGATTGTTCTCCAGCGAAATGGAGGCGCCATCGAACGGCTTCCCGAAAATCTTCTCCGGGATCTCCTTCATCGCTTTGAAAATCTCGAGCAGCCCGTAGTAGATGAACCCGATCGCGAATCCTCCGATGATAATTTTCCCGCCGCTGACTGCTTCATCGGCCGCGGCGCGCGCGACGGCGTCACCGGCATGCGCGGCATCGCGTGATTCGGACGACGCGGCGGCCTTCAACACTTCCGCGCAGGCCGTGCCCTCGGGATATTTCAAGTGCCCGTGCTGTTGCACGATGAGCGCGCGGCGCAGCGGAATCATCATCAGAATTCCAATCAACCCGCCGAGGATGGCGACGAGCATCACGCGCGTGATCTCCAGATCGAATCCGAGAATCATGATCGCCGGCATGGTCACGCCGAGACCGAAGGCGATGGATTCGCCGGCCGAGCCCGCGGTTTGCACGATGTTGTTTTCGAGAATGGTCGAATCGCGCAGACCAAACTTCGAGAGCAGGCGAAAGATCGTGATCGAGATCACCGCGACCGGAATCGAAGCGCTGACCGTGAGACCTACTTTCAGCACGAGGTAAAGGGACGACGCGCCGAAAACCATTCCGAGCAGCGTGCCGATAATGAGCGGCAACGGCGTCAGCTCGCGGAGCCGTGCGCGCGCTGGAATGAAAGGGCGAAAGCTGGCGAGAATCGCATTCGTCGGATGCGCGCCGACGATATCCGGGAACTCGTTAGGCGGATTGCGCGGGTCGATGTTTGCCATGGTAGGTTGAGCAGCCTAACCGCGCGCGTCGCGGTTATCTACTTCGCGCCTTTCGGCATCACCCCGATCTTTTGCGCGAAGGCGATGAAGCGCGGGTCGTCCTTGTAGGCGAGCAGAAATGGATCGGACAGCAGCTCGGTCACGCCGGCGTCGTGCGTGGCCCAGCCGTGCTCCAGCCACTCGAACACCTTGTCCGGTTCTTTTCGCAGCGCATACACCTGCGCGATCTGGCTGCCGGCGTCGTCGGCGTTTTCGTCGATCAGCTTCTTCAGCGCCGCATCGGCTTCGGCGCGCTGGCCATTGGCAAAATAGGTCAGCGCAAGTGCGTAGGTGCGCCAGACTGGGTCGGGCACCTGTTTGGCGAACTCGACCGCTGCAGCAGGTTTGCCGCGCAGAATGTTGATCAGGGCGAGGCTCCGATAATTTGCGGGAGCCTTTGGCTGAAGCTCGATCGCTTTGCGCGCAGCCGCCTCCGCCTCCTCGTATCGGCCGAGCGCGATGAGGTAGATCGCCAGATTCGCGTGGGTAATGCCGCGCAACGGATCGAGCGCCACTGCGCGCTGTGTGAGCGCGACCGCTTCGTCGAGCCGGCCAAGTTTCGCCAACAAGGAGGCGAAGTTTGCGAGCACGCCCGGATCGTGCGGCGCGAGATCAAGCGCGCGCCGGTATTCCGCTTCCGCCGCAGTGAAATTGAAATCGATGTTTTTAAGGATGGTCGCTTTCGCCGCATGGGCAGGTCCCAGATTCGGATCGAGTTCAACGGCTTTGTCGGCCGACGAACGTGCCTTTGCGTTTAGCCCTTCTCGTTCTGCGGGCGTCATCATACCGGCGAAGTTGTTCGCCAGATTGAATGCCGCCGGCGAAAGCCTGGCATAAGCAAGCGCGTAGCGCGGATCGAGCCGGATCGCCTCCTCGAAGTAGCCGATCGCCTTGCGGAGGTCGTCTGCGGTGTTGCGGTTGTAGTAGAAGTTTCCCTGCAATTGGGCGTTGTAGGCGTCCACGTTCTGGCTCGAAGGCGTTGCGGTCCCAGCCAACTGCGCGGGCTGGCCATTGCTTCCGAGCACGGCGACCTTGAGTTCCTTCGCCACGGCGCCGGCGATCTCCGATTGCACCGCGAAGATGTCCTTCAGTTCGCGGTCGTAGGTGTCCGACCAGACGTTGGCGCCGTCGCCGGCTTTGGCGAGCGCGACCGCGATCCGCACCCGGTCAGCCGATTTCCTCACGCTCCCTTCGAGCAGGTAAAAGACGCCGAGCTTTTCGCCCACCGTCTTGCTGTCGACGGTTTTGCCTTTGAACTGAAACGAGGAGGAGCGCCCGATGACTTTGAGGTCGGGCAAACGCGAGAAGGTGGAGATGAATTCCTCCGACATCCCGTCGGCGAAATACTCGTTCGCCGGATCGCCGCTGGAATTGACCAGCGGCAGCACGGCGATGGATTTCTCGGGAATGGTGGCGCTGTTCGACGTTGTTCGATGCGAGCTGAGATAGTAGACCGCTCCGGCGGCGACAATCGCAACGAGCGCCAGCGCCGTGATCCAGCCGATGCTGCGCCCGCTGGGCTTTGCCGCAGCGGTCTTCGACATACTCTGCTGAAACTTCGTCGGCGGCTCGGCGTTGCCCAACGGCTCAGCGTAAAGATTAACCAAATGGAGCCGGACCCCGTGCTTGACCTCGCATTCGCCGAGATCGCGCAGACGCGGCGCCCATTGCCGGGAATGCTCCAGATCGTCCGCCACGTGCTGAGAAAGAAGGATGTGCCCGGCATCGCCGCAATCCATCACCCGTTGCGCCATGTTGATGCCGGCGCCGGCGAGGTTCTTGCGCCCGCTCACGTCAGTCACTTCACTCACGGGCCCGCTGTGAATGCCCATGCGCACCGGCAGTTCGGGGTGCTTGCGCAGCGCTTCGGCAATCTCGAGTGCACAACGCGCCGGCTCCTCCGCGCTCTGGCGAAAGACGAGCGCCATCCCATCGCCGGTCGGCAGCCTAACGAGTTGTTCGTCCGTCGCTTCGCGCACCTGCGCAGTCGCGAGCACGATCTCAGTGAGCTGGTTGAGCCGCTCTTTCTGTTCCTCGATCAAGAGCTTGGAGTAACCGACGATGTCGATGAACAGGACATGCCCGATCTCAAGGCGGAGATTGTCGTTGGGTTCAGTCGTCATAAATTTATCGCGTCCACCGCTTCCTTCGCCACCATCAACGGGCAGGCGCGATCGTCGGGATCATCTGCCGCCCATTCCGGCGATAGACGCGGAAGTCGCTATCGAGCGTGAAAACATGCGACTCGGGGTAAATCTCGGACATGCGCACGAGACAGGAATCGGCCAGAGACATGGGAACACTGGCGTAGCGCGTCATCAGTTTCCGCAAAGCGGCGGAGTGATCCTCGATTTCCAACGCGATCCGAAGCAGGCCATTCTCGATTCGTTCCAGGATTACGGTGCCGCTGACGCCGCGCCGCGCGATCAAAAAGCAGGCTTCGGCGATGACCGCTTCGCAAGTAAGGAACGGCGGAGGGAGTGCGCGAAATTGTGCCACCGTCCAGGCATGATCCCGGTCGCCCGCGCAGATCATGGCGACGAGCGGGCCGGTATCGACCAGAATCTCGCTCACGATTTTCCGAATCCGCGCAAATGTCGCGGATGGCTGGCGTAATCCTTCGGGCCTCCTTTGACGACTCCGCACACGTCCTTCATCAGATCGAATGCGGACATCCTGGACTTCGCTTTGCGAAAGGTTGTGGCCAACGCTTCCCGCACAATCTGAGACTTCGGCACGCGGCGCTGCCGGGCGAGCGCTTCGAGATGCGCGCTGATCTTATCCGGGATCTTGCACGTGATCGTGGTCATGGTCTTTGGATAAGACGAATCTGCACAGCGGGCAATACTGATTTACGTTTTTTGGACGATAAGCGACGACTCACCAGATCGATGAACAGAACGCCATTCACCGCATGTCAAAGATCCCAATTCGGCAGCCGGACGGGTTGCTCATCCGTCGATTTCGCGTACCTGCGCGGTCCCGAGGAGTGACGTGGGTCAGTCAGTTGAGCCGCTCCTTCTGCTCCTCGTTCAGGAGCTTCGAGTAACCGACGATGTCGATGAAGAGGACATGCCCGATTTCGAGGCGAAGATTGTCGTCAGAGTCAGCTGTCATATTATCTCTGGATTCACGCCTTTCACTTGTTAGGCCCGATCTGTTCCGTGCCGGCGAGGAGTTGCTCGAACCCGGGATCATGGCGGATCGGGTCCCAGACTGGATCGATCCTCAACCGTTGGATGGAAGCATGCGGACCAGCCGGAATGGTGAGCAGCTGCCGCAACGTTTTCACTGCTTCGGCCGGCTCACCAGCGCGCGCCGCGATTTCCGCAAGGGCGGCGAGAACAAAGGGACCGGCCGCGGCGTCTTTTTCCAGAGGCACTGACTCAGCTGCTTGTCGCGCGAGCCTGACCGCTTCGACGTCGCGTTTCAGCGCCAGGTTAATCCAGCTTAGCTGGATCATGGAATCGGCATCGTCGGGTTGTTCACGGAGTTTCGCTTCGACCAGTTCACGCGCTTTCTCGATCTCAGACGCATCTGATGTATCGCCCGCGAGAAAATGAATGGCTACGCGGGCGCAAAGTCGTGTCCGTTCGGCGGCCGGATGGTTGCTTGCATTATCCCAGAACTTAAGAGCCGTCGCAAAGTCTCGATGGACGGTAGCAAGGTAGGAATGGAAGCCGACAACGCCTAGATAGCCGCCAGATGTATAGGAGGTCGTTTCCTTCGCCGCCGGAAAAGTCTGGAGAATGCGAGCAGCTTCTATGAGATCTCCTGCGCCGCATAACTCACTAAGGAAGACGATGTGCATCCCGCCGACGTTGTGCGGGTCGAGCGCCAAAGCGTGGAAGCCGGCGCGTTTACCTTCCGGCCACATCCGCAAATAGAGATAGGACATGCCGATGCCATCCGGGATGCTGGGATCGCGCGGATCTAACTCTTCGCATTTCTTTAACTCCGCCTGGCTTCGCTCCCATTGACCCTGACGACGATGGATTCCCGCGCTGTAGATTAGCGCGGCGAGATTGTTGGGCTGCAAGGCAAGCGCGTGCTGGAACTCAGCCAGCGCCGGATCGTACTGATGCTTACCAAAGTAGTAGAACAAGCCCAGAGCAATGTGCGCTTCGGCCAGATCAGGTGCCAGGGCGACAGCGTGCTCGGCGGTTTTCTTGACTTCTTCCAGTTCCGCCTCGCTAAGTGCGTTACCGAAATGGTTGCGCTCGCTCTGGATTTCGACCAAACGAGCAATAGCCAAAGCGAAGGCAGGATCACGAGCGATCGCTTGTTCATACAACGCGGTCGCGCGATCGAATGACTCGGACTTAAAGGAGCTCTCCGCTTCGTGGTGCTCGTACTCTGCCTTTAAAAACAAATCATAAGCTTCTGAATCTCGCGTTGGCGCCGTGGCCAAATTGTTAGCCTCTTTAGGCGAGAGCCTTGCCTGCAGGGCATCGGCGATCTCCTGTGAAACCTCGCTCTCAACCGCAAACACATCCTTGATCTCGCGATCAAACGTTTTCGCCCAAAGGTGAGAATCGGCGCGGGCATCAATGAACTGCACGTTGACGCGTACCTTGTCGCCAGCTCTTTGCACTGTTCCTTCCAAGACGGTGGCGACACCTAACTGTTGTGAAACGGTCTTCAGGTCCTCCGGCTTGCTCTTGTACTTTGCTGTCGAGGTTCGCGAGATGACTTTGAGGTCGGCAATGCTGGCGAGCTTGGTTAGAATTTCGTCCTGAATCCCGTCGGCGAAGTAGGCGTTCTCCTTCTCGCTGCTCAGATTTTCGAAGGGCAACACGGCGATACTTTTTTCCGGCGGAGCCAGCGTCGATTGCATTGGCTTTCGCAGGATAATCAGGAACGCGGCAGCGGTCGCCGCGAGAAGCAGGAGTGCCGCGGCGATGCGGGCCCAGCGCCTTCGCGTCCGCCGCTTCCTCAAGGCCAGGAATTTTCCCGGGAGCTGCGGATTGCCGACGTCGTCGGTGTAGAGATTGACCAGGCCGAGGCGCACGCCGTGTTTTACTTCGCAGTCGCCGAGATCGTGCAACTGCGGCCGCCAGTGGCCGTATTGCTCGAGGTCTTCGGCCACATGCTTGGAGAGCAGAATGTGCCCGGCGTCGCCGCAATCCATCACCCGCTGCGCCATGTTGATGCCGGCGCCGGCGATGTTGGTGCGGCTATTCAGATCAGTCACGTTGCTGACCGGTCCACTGTGCACGCCCATCCGCACCAAGATCTCCGGATGCGCTTTCAGCGCCCGCGCGATCTCGACCGCACAACACGCCGGCTCCTCCGCGCTCTGGCGAAAGACCAGCGCCATCCCATCGCCGGTCGGCAGCCTAACGAGTTGCTCATCGGTCGAGGCGCGCACCTGCGGTGTCGCGAGCACGATCGCAGTTAGCGCATGCAAGCGCTCCTTCTGTTCCTCGATCAGGAGCTTCGAGTAACCGACGATGTCGATGAAGAGGACATGGCCGATTTCGAGGCGAAGATTGTCGTCAGATTGCGGCACGGGCGTTCTTCTATCGGAAACGATGGCCTGGCCGCGACCTATTTCCTACGGAGCCGCTCGCGGGGCTACCTCTTCTCAGGAATGGGACAAGTGCGCGGCGCTTTTCAATTCTTCAGCCAGCTGATCCTGATCTCTTTTTCCAAGACCTTGAATTCGGGATCGCCGGTGACCAGTTCCGCTTTTCGAATTTTTGCCAGCGCGGCGGCAAACGCATCCGCATAGGAAATTTTCTGTGTCGCTTTGAAGATGGCGGCTTGTCGGACCAACGCCAGATCGTCGCCGAAACCGACAATTGTCACTGGCATTGCCGCGATGTCGGCGGCAATAGAATCCGCCGTCGTCGCGCCGCCGCGGCGCATCGTGGTGTAGAAAATCTCTCCCCAATTAATTGCATGCATGAGCAGCGTGTCGCGGCCCGCCGCCGCAGCGTGCAGGATTTTTTCGACGGCAGCGGCGGCCGGCTCCTCGTTGAAAAGAGCCAGGAGCGCCCAGCTATCTAAAATTTTCGTCGCCACCTACCAGTCGCGCGCTCGATCTTCTTTCCGGCTCTGATTGAACGCTTTCATCAGACCGAGGTGCTTATATTTCCCACGCAGGCTCTTGATGTATTTGGCCGTGATCGGCTTCAAAACAATGTGGCCGTTCTCCGCGTAAACCTGCGCGCGCGTTCCCTCTTCAATTTCAAATTCAGTCCGCAAGCGACGGGGAATTACAACTTGTCCCTTTGCGCCGAAGTTTACGGTTGAAGTTATACTCATGAAAATAAGTTATAGTGATCGGATAGTGTATGTCAATCACGGCGAGGTTGGACTATATCTGCGTTCGGCGCTTGCGGCCGTTACCTCTCTACTTCCCCTCTTTCGGAGCGAGTGATTGAACGACTTTCTCGAAGCGCGGATCCCCGCGCAAAGGATCCCAGAGTGGATGAAGCCGGAGTAAGCCGTAGCTTAGGCTGCCTGGCGCTTTTAGCACCGCCGCGATTTGATCGATGGCAAGGTTCTTTTCGCCGGTCCAAGCATAGATCTGGGCAAGGTTCACAGCGAAAGCTGTTCCGTCGATCGCATCCGCGGACATGGGCAACAATTCGCATGCGCGGCGGCCTTCGCGCAGGGCATCTTCTTTTCGGCCCAGCCCGGCATCGATCAAGCCGAGGAGGCTAACCGAGCCGGCGAAGTCCGGGTGTTGTTCCACCGAGAGCGCAACTTCGCTCCGTGCCGCGGTAAAAGCCGCCTCTGCTCTGGCCGCATCGCCCTGGGAGCGGGCGATCACGCCCTCCCAGTAAGTGTATGGGTAATTAACGCCATTGTGAACGACACCGGTGCGAGGATATGCCGCGAGGACGCGCGCAGCGGCAGCGGTCGACCGTTCGCAAAGGGAATAGTTTGGGTCGTCCACTTCCGCCGCAACTTTGGCGTCCTCAGCGAGAAGCGCGCTTTGTGTCTGTTGCAGCGGTGTTATGTCGCCGCGCCAGGCTAGGTCAACCTGTGCGCGAAAAGTGCGCGTGGCCGGATCGCCCGGCACGATGGCAAGTGCGCGATTCCACGCCGCGATCTCTTGTTCGTAGCGCCGCTGGAGGCGGTAAGTCAATGCGAGCTGCTGAAGAGTAAGAAAGTTCCGCGGATCGAGTTCGATGGCGCGCTCGAGATTCTGAGTAGCCTCTTTCCACTGACCTTCTCTGCGAGCTATGTAGGCAGTGAGCTCGAATACTTCGGCGCTATTCGGCAATCTTTGGCGCGCAAGGCCTAGCTCGCTTTTCGTGCGCTCATAGTCGCGGAATCCGTGATAGTAATAATAGGCTAGCGCGAGGTGACTTTCCCCCGCCTCCGGTTGGAGGCGCAGCGCGGTTTGCACGGCGGCATTGGCCTTCTCGAGCCGAGCGGGAGTATGATCGTAACTTTCCCAGTAAGCGGTATCGTGCACTTTCGCCAAAAGGCACCAGGCGAGAAGAAAATTTGGATCGCGCGAAACAGCTTCCTTAAGTAGTTGTTCAGCCCGCGGCAGCTTCTCTTTCGCGTGGAGATATTCTGCCGTATCCGCGAAGAGCGTGCGCGCTTGGAGATAAAGGTCGTACGCGTTCACGTCTGCGGTAGGCGGCTTTTCCATTGCGGCCGCTTCTTTGGGCGAGAGCCTGGCTTGTAGTTGATCGGCGATCGCCTTGGCGATCTCGCTTTGAATGGCGAAGACGTCGGCCAGGTCGCGGTCGTAGGTCTGCGCCCAGAGATGTGCGTCATTGCGCGCATCGATCAATTGCGAATTCACGCGCACCCTGTTGCCGGCGCGCTGCACACTGCCTTCCACCACATGCGCGACGCCGAGCTGCTTCCCGATCTCGCGCAGATTGCGCGCGACGCCGCTTTGGTACTGCATCACCGATGTGCGGCTGATGACTTTGAGATCGGCGATCTTCGCGAGGTCAGTGAGGATTTCATCCTGCACGCCGTCGGCGAAGTAAGCATTCTCTTTGTCGCTACTGAGGTTCGCGAAAGGAAGAACAGCGATGCTTTTGTCCATGCCAGGCGCGACCGTCGTCGTCGGGGGCGGCGCGGGCTTTCGTATGAACAAGAAGAAGGCGGCGGCGCCTAACGCGAGAAGCAGCAGCGCAGCCGCAGCCGCCCAACGCAGGCGCTTCCGTTGTCGTAAGGCGTGAAGCTTTTTCGGCAGACGTGGATTGCCGATGCCGTCGGTGTAGAGATTAACCAGGCCGAGGTGCACGCCGTGTTTCACCTCGCAGTCGCCGAGGTCGTGTAACTGCGGCTGCCAGTGACCGTAATGCTCCAGATCTTCGGCTACATGCTTGGAGAGCAGGATGTGGCCGGCGTCGCCGCAATCCATCACCCGCTGCGCCATGTTAATGCCGGCGCCGGCGATGTTGGTGCGGCTATTCAGATCGGTCACATTGCTGACCGGGCCGCTGTGCACGCCCATGCGCGTGGCAATCTCCGGATGCGCTTTCAGGGCCTGCGCAATCTCCACCGCGCAACGCGCCGGTTCCTCCGCGCTATGGCGAAAGACAAGCGCTATGCCATCGCCGGTCGGGAGCCTAACGAGTTGTTCGTCGGTCGCCTCGCGCACCTGCGCGGTGCCGAGCACAATCTCGGTCAGGCGGGCGAGACGTTTCTTCTGTTCTTCGATCAGCAGCTTCGAGTAGCCGACCAGGTCGATAAAGAGGACGTGCCCGATTTCCAAGCGGACGTTCTCTTCAGATTCAGACATCGCGCCGGCTCTTTAACGAGAGCGAGTTCTGTTTATCATCTCTACTTCGCCTCTTTCGGCGCGAGCGACTCTACGATTTTTTCGAAGCGCGGATCGCCGCGGAGGGGGTCCCATAAGGGGTGCAGTTTTAAGGCACCGTAGCTCAGCATTGGAGATGCGACGGGAGCGCGCAGCCCAGCTTCCAATTGCTGCAAGGCAAGCTCCTTCTCGCCCGCCCACGCGGCCGTGATGGCAAAGTATTGCAGGACGCGGCTGCCGTTGATGACATCTTTTTCCACCGGCAGGAGGGCGATCGCTCGACGGCCTTCGTCCAAGGCCAGGTCTTTCTGCCCAAGAACAGCGTCGATTAAGCCGAGGACGCAGAGCGCCGGACCGTAGTTCGGCTGCGCCTGCACGATCTTCTCCTGCTGGGCGCGAGCCGCTTCAAATGCAGTGCGCGCTTTTGCCTCATCTTTGGTCATGCGCGCCAGCAGCCCTTCACCAAAGCTGTGGCTCAGATCGATCGCGTTGTCGCCGTAGCATCGATTGTTGCCCAGCGCGACGAGCGCTCGTTCGGCCGCCGCCGGATCGCGCTCGGCCAGGGCGCAGAAGAACCATGTGTCCGCGGCGCTGGCGATGGCGTCCGGCCGTTGCGCGAGGATAGCATCAATCGTCTGGTGCAGCGGCCGGGTGTCCGCCTTCCAGTAGAGATAAAAATCTGCACTACCGGTCCGCGTTTCGACGTTGTCGGGCACGATCGATGACGCGCGATCCAAGGCAGCGATCGACTCGGCATAGCGCCCCAGGAATTGATAACTGAGCGCGATCTGTTGCAGAGTATAAAGGTTGCGCGGATCCAGCTCCACCGCGCGCTGTAAGTTATGCAGCCCTTCTTCCTGCTGGCCGCGACGGCGCAAAACGTAGCCGGTTAGTTCGAAGAGACGCGGATCATTCGGTAAGGCTGGGCGCGCTTTCTCTAACTCAGCTAACGCGCCGTCATAGTCACGCAGCCCGTAGTAGAGATATTGTGCGCGAGCCAGGTGCGTTTCGGCCGCATCTGGTCGCAGCTGTGTCGCGGCTTGCATCGCAGCTTCCGCCAAGGCCAGCCGGGCGGGAGCGTGATCAGACCCTCTTACTGAATAAAGATTTTCGTGCGCCCGGGCGAGCTGGAGGTAAGCGTCGAAAAATGAGGGATCGCGTTTGACTGCTTCATCGAGAAGTTCAATTGCCTTCCGCAGGTCTGGATCGCCCGTGACGCTGAAAGTTACGGTGAGGAGAAGTGACTTGGCCCGGCTGTAAAGGTCGAACGCCGCCAGGTCAGTGGTAGGTGGCTGCTCGATGGCTTTCTTCTCGTTAGGAGAGAGCTTGGCTTGTAACTGTTCCGCGATGGCCTTGGCGATTTCACTTTGGATGGCGAAGACATCGGCCAGGTCGCGGTCGTAGGTCTCGGCCCAGACATGCGCATCGGTCCGTGCGTCGATCAACTGCGCGTTCACGCGAATCTTATTGGCTGAGCGCTGAACGCTACCTTCAAGTAAATGCGCCACGCCCAATTGCTGACCGATCTCGCGCAGATTGCGCGTGGTTTCGCTCTTGTATTGCATCACGCTCGTGCGGCTGATCACCTTCAGTTCGGCGATGTGCGAAAGGTCGATCAGGATTTGATCCTGCACGCCATCGGCAAAGTAGGCATTGGCTTTCTCCTCGCTCAGGTTATGGAACGGCAACACTGCAATCGACTTGTTAGGTATAACAGTCGTCGTCCCCGGCGACTTCGAAGATGTTGCCGTCGAGTCTTTCATTAGCTTCGGCCGAAGAACCTGGAAGACGAACAGTCCGGCTGCGACGACTGCCAGCGCTAAGGTAATGCCGATAAGCTTGCGGCCGGTCTTATGCGTGATCGACTCGTTAGGGTTAACATCCTCGGCACGCTTGATCCCTTCCGGCGTTATCTCAAATGCCCAGGCAAGAATCAGTGCGACCGGAAAACCCAGGATAAGTAGCAGCACGACCAGCCTTACTGCCCAGTTAGGTATGTTGAAGAACGGGAAGACCTGTGTCGCGACTTGAATCAGCAGCCAACTAACTACCGCATAAGCTACCGCAACCTTATAAACATTGCGGCGCTTCAGCTCGGAAAAAAAGTTGCGATTAGTCATGGGATGCGGCTAGCAACGATTAGTCCTCCGGCCTCCGCGCTCATGGCTTGGGAGCGGTCTTCGGCATCACGCCGATCTTTTGCGCGAAGGCGATGAAGCGCGGGTCGTCCTTGTAGGCGAGCAGGAATGGATTGTACAGCATCTCGGTCACACCGACGTCGTGCGTGGCCCAGGCGTGCTCCAGCCACTCGAACACCTTGTCCAGTTCCTTGCGCAAGGCATAGACCTCGGCGATCTGGCTGCCGCTGTCGTCGGCGTGTTCGTCGATCAGCTTCTTCAGCGCCGCATCGGCTTCGGCGCGCTGGTCATTGGCAAAATAGGCCAGCGCCAGTGCGTCGGTGCGCCAGATCGAATCGGGCACCTGGTTGGCGGACTCCACGGCCGCGCCAGGTTTGCCGCGCAAAATGTTGATCTCGGCGAGCCTTTGATAATTTACGGGAGCCTTTGGCTGCAACTCGATCGCTTTGCGTGCAGCCGCCTCGGCCTCGTCGTATCGGCGGAGCGCGACGAGATCGCCCGCCAGATTCCCGTGGAAATTGCCGCGCAAGGGATCAAGCGCCACTGCGCGGTGTGTGAGCGTGACCGCTTCGTCGAGCCGGCCAAGTCTCCCCAGCAAGTTAGCGAAGTTCGAGAGCACGGCGGGATTCTGCGGCGCGAGCTCAAGCGCGCGCCGGTATTCCGCTTCCGCAGCAGTGAAATCGAAATCGATGTTTAGGAGAATGTTGGCTTCGGCTGAATGGGCGAGTCCCAGATTCGGATCGAGTTCAAGGGCTTTGTCGGCTGACGAACGTGCCTTTGCGAGCAGCCCTTCCCGGTCTGCGGGCGCGGAGCCATTCGCCAGGTTGATTGCCGCCGTCGAAAGCCCGACATAAGCAAGCGCGTAGCGCGGATCGAGCCGGATCGCCTCCTCGAAGTAGCCGATCGCCTTGCGCAAGTCGTCCGCGGTGTTGCGGTTGAGGTAAAATCTTCCCTGCAATTGCGCGGTGTAGGCGTCCACGTTCTGATTCGAAGGCGTGGCCGCGGTGGTCAACGGCGCGGCCTGTCCGTCCTTGCCGAGGAGCGCGACCTTGAGCTCCTTCGCCACCGCGCCGGCGATCTCCGATTGCACCGCGAAGATGTCCTTCAGTTCGCGGTCGTAGGTGTCGGACCAGACGTTGGCGCCGTCGCTCGCTTTTGTGAGCGCGACCGCGATGCGCACCCGGTCGGCCGATTTCCGCACGCTCCCTTCGAGCAGGTAAAAGACGCCGAGCTTTTCGCCCACCGTCTTGCTGTCCACCGTCTTGCCTTTGAACTGGAACGAGGAGGAGCGCCCGATGACTTTGAGGT
>JALZAX010000009.1:13518-19750 GCA_030948055.1 Verrucomicrobiota bacterium
GTGGAGATGAATTCCTCCGACATGCCATCCGCGAAATACTCGTTCGCCGGATCGCCGCTGGAATTGACCAGCGGCAGGACGGCGATGGATTTCTCGGGAATGGCAGGAGCATTCGGCGTCGCGCGATGCGAACTGACGTAGTAAGCCGCGCCCGCCGCAATCAGCGCCAACGCCGCGAGTGCCGCGATCCATCCGACGTTGCGGCGTCGCGCGGGCTTTTCGGGAACGAGCTTTGGCGTCGCCTGCTGAAGTTTCTGCGGCAGCGCATCGTTGCCGAGTGGTTCGGCGTAGAGATTGACCAGATGGAGCCGGACGCCGTGCTTGACCTCGCATTCGCCGAGGTCGCGCAGACGCGATGCCCATTGCCGCGAATGAATCAGATCGTCCGCCACGTGCTGAGAGAGCAGGATGTGCCCGGCATCACCGCAATCCATCACGCGTTGCGCCATGTTAATGCCAGCGCCGGCCAGGTTGGTCCGCCCGTTCACGTCCGTCACCTCGCTGACCGGGCCGCTGTGGATCCCCATGCGCACCGGAAGCTCGGGATGTTTCTGGAGCGCTTCGGCAATCTCGAGCGCGCACCGGGCCGGCTCCTCCGCGCTCTGGCGAAAGACGAGCGCCATGCCATCGCCGGTCGGGAGCCGGACGAGTTGTTCGTCGGTCGCTTCGCGCACCGGCGCGGTCGCGAGCACGATCTCGACGAGCTGGTTGAGCCGCTCCTTCTGCTCCTCGTTCAGGAGCTTGGAGTAACCGACGATGTCGATGAAAAGGACGTGCCCGATTTCGAGGCGGAGATTGTCGTCAGATTGCGGCACGGGCGTTGTTCTATCGGAAACGATGGCCTGGCCGCGACCTATTTCCGACGGAGCCGCTCGCGGGGCTACCTCTTCTCAGGAATGGGACAAGTGCGCGGCGCTTTTCATTTCTTCAGCCAGCTGATCCTGATCTCTTTTTCCAAGACCTTGAATTCGGGATCGCCGGTGACCAGTTCCGCTTTTCGAATTTTTGCCAGCGCGGCGGCAAACGCATCCGCATAGGAAATTTTCTGTGTCGCCTTAAAGATGGCGGCTTGTCTGACCAAATGAAGATCATCGCCGAAACCGACAATTGTGACTGGCATTGCCGCGATGTCGGCGGCAATAGAATCCGCCGCCGTCGCGCCGCCGCGGCGCATCGTCGTGTAGAAAATCTCTCCCCAATTAACTGCATGCACGAGCAGCGTGTCGCGGCCCACAGCCGCAGAGTGCAGAATTTTTTCGACGGCAGCAGCGGCCGGCTCCTCATTGAAAAGAGCCAGGAGCGCCCAGCTATCTAAAATTTTCGTCGCCACCTACCAGTCGCGCGCTCGATCTTCTTTTCGGTTTTGATTAAACGCTTTCATCAGGCCGAGGTGCTTATATTTCCCCCGCAGGCTCTTGAGGTATTTGGCCGTGATCGGCTTCAAGACAATGTGGCCGTTCTCTCCGTAAACCTGCGCGCGCGTTCCTTCTTCAATTTCAAATTCAGTCCGCAAGCGACGTGGGATTACTACCTGTCCTTTTGCGCCGAAGTTTACCGTTGAAGTTATACTCACGAAAATAAGTCATACTTCATCGTTCCATGTCCGTCAACCAAAAGAAAGTCGTCCACAGATTTCGCAGATTAACGCAGATTCGCTGCTCAGATAGATCTGCGGAAATCTGTGTAATCTGTGGACCAAATCTTCTACCGCTCACGGCTTGCGGCATCACCGCGACTTTTTGCGCGAACTGAATCTCTTTTGTGACGTCGGTGGTCATGATTATTTGGGCGCGAGGGAGGCGACGAGGGCTTCGAAGGCGTCTCCTCGCCTAACGAGTAGTTGTGCGCTGGCGCCTAACGAGTGGAGCGATTCACGCGGACCGCTTCATCGCCATTCCCAGGACCCATCGATAGAGGACGAACGCGGTCGCGGCGAAGGCTAGGCCGCCGATGATTTTCCCCGCGGTTTCGTAGCCTGCGCCGACGAGCGCGAGCGGGGCGGCGACACCGGAGAAGACGACGATGGCGGAAAGGATTACACCAATGGTGCTTTCGCCAACGATCAAACCGGACGCGAGCAGCACCCCGAGTTGCTTCGTTCCTTCCGGGTTGCGCGTGCGATCGGCGCGGCGATCGAAAATATAACCGACGATCGTGCCGACCACGATCATGAGTGTGCTCGCGGTGGGCAGATAAATTCCAAGCCCGACGGCGAGCGCGGGAACGCGCATGTGTTTCGTAGTCTTACCAAGGATCGCATCAAGCACGATGATGGCGATGCCGATGTAGGCGCCCATCCGGATCAAACTCCAATCGATATCCGCCGCGATGACGCCTTGCGCGAGTGATGAGATCAGACCCGCTTGAGGCGCCGGCAATGGATTCGGCCGCAATTCCGCGCCCGGCGCGCCGACGAAACCGTAGGCCTGGTTCACCAAGTTGAGCACCGGTGGAATAACCACCGCGCCAGCGAGCACACCAATGATGAGCGCGACCTGCTGTTTCCACGGAGTCGCATCGACCAGCTGACCCGTCTTCAAATCTTGCAGGTTGTTATTCGCAATCGCGGCCACGTTGAAAATCACGGCAGTAGTAAAAAGCGCGAAGGCCATGAGCGCCTTGGTCGCTTCGGGCCCGACGTAAGGTTGGACGCCTAGCACCAGCAAGAGCGCCGCGCCGATTACGACCAGGATGCCAATTCCAGAGAGCGGACTGTTCGATGAGCCAATCAGGCCGGCCATGTAACCGCAGACTGCCGAGACGAAGAAGCTCATCAAAAAGACATAGAAGACGCCGCCGATTACGAGCGTTGTTACGTGCGAGCCGAGCCCGCTCGTGTTTGCGAAGGAGCCGAGCACCCAGCCGATCGGCACCATGCAGGCGAGGGTGACGAGACCGACAATGCCGATCGGAATGTCGCGCTCGGTAATCGGCAAAGTGTCCGCTTTCCCCGCTTTGCGCGCGCGCGATGCCGCCATCGCACCGGACAGTCCGACTGCGACAGGCTTCACCAGTTTGAGAAGTGTCCAAATTGCGGAAACCCCGATCGCCCCCGCACCGATGAAGCGCACTTTATGACTCCAGGTGGTCTGGGCGAGCGCGCCGGCCGCAGTCGTTAGATCGCCGGTAAGCGCCGAATAGTGCGGCACCAGCCAGCCCCAACCAATGGTGGCCCCGATGAGCATGGCGATGCCGACGGACAATCCACAAAGGTGACCGATCGCGAGCAGCGCAAATGAAAGCGAGAAATCATAACCGCTCACCGCACCGCGCTTGCCGAGGCGGAAGGTCTCCGCCACATCCGATGCGAACACTTGCGTGGCAACGATGATCGCAAACACGGCGGCCACGATTGATCCCCACACGACAGCGAGCAGTCCAGAGCGTCCGTGTTCGACCTCGGCTGCATTCGTCTTGTCGCCGCCACTGCCGACTTTGAGAACTTCGGCGCAGGCGACGCCTTCCGGATACGGCAAGTCGGAGTTCGTGACCAAAGCGCGGCGCAACGGGATCGAATACATCACGCCGAGAATTCCGCCGAGGGCGCAGATCAAAAACGAAATCCAAAACGGAAATCCCGTCCACCAGCCGATCATAATCAAACCCGGCAAGACAAAGATGATCGACGATAACGTGCCCGCTGCGGAGGCGACCGTCTGCACGATGTTGTTTTCCTGAACGGTTGCGTTTTTGAAATAACGCAGAATCGCCATCGAGATGACGGCCGCTGGAATTGATGTCGAAAAAGTCAGCCCTGCCTTGAGGCCGAAGTAGACGTTCGCAGCCGTGAAGACGAGCGTGATCAACACGCCGACGATCAATCCACGGACCGTTAACTCCGGTCGCCTTTTTTCGTTGATCTGGTGGTCAGCATTCATGGCGGCTCCTTTTTAACTCTTATCGGAATACTGGAGGGCAATGCTCCTGTCATTGCCTAAATGCGTTGGAGATTATTTGCCCAACATTCTGTTTGGGTCGGCGCGGCGAGCGGATATATCAAAGTGCCATGGCTGAAAGCACGACTCGCGAATTCGTCATCGGCGATTACGAAACGGCCTGCGCGCTTTGGAACGAAGTCGAAGGCATGGAGATTTGCGAAGGGGATTCGCGCGCGGAGATCACTGCCTATCTGAAACGAAATCCCGGACTAAGCCGGGTGGCAGAAGAAAACGGCGCCGTAGTCGCAGCGGCCTTGTGCGGGCACGACGGAAGGCGGGGTTACATTTATCATTTCGCCGTGGCAAAAAATTCTCGCGGTCTGGGTATCGGACGGCGCCTTCTGGAGGATTGCGTGCGCGGGTTACGTGAGGTTGGTTTGCAACGTGCCATTCTGCTGGTCGCCGATGACAACTCGTTAGGCCAGGAGTTCTGGCTGCGGAACGGCTGGGAAAAGCTCGAGGCGCTGGCGATGGCGCACGATCTCTAACTACTCGTTAGGCCGCCTCGCTCGTTCTTCGCCGAGAAGATTTCCCACGGTGCGGCGTTTGCTGGGCAAATCGAGTTCGTTAATGAATCGGCGGAAGCGGTCCGAAAAAAGTTCCTGGCGTATATTCCAATAGCCGGCCAATCCGGGAGAAGCCAGATAGTGGCGATAGAGATTACTCCAGCCACGCCAAACCTGTTCTTCCATCAGGCCATAGACGTAGTGGTGATGAATCGTTTCCATCGCTTTGAGAAATTGAAAAGCGACATGATAGAAACGCGCTTTTTCCAAAGCGTCTAATGAGTCAAAATCTTCCAGGCCCAGGCTCCAGATGCGGCTGACCTCGGGGTTCTCGGCGAAGGGGCGTGTGACTTCGCGTAGCGCAGTGGTAGCAGCATCCTGCGCGGCGAGCTTGGCCACGCGCGTGCTGCGGTGGACCTGGACGGCGAGATACCAAAGAGAAACGACAACGCCGATCGAACTGATCAGCTGCGCCGTGGCGTTAATCGCTTCCCAATTCATCGCCCGCGTCGCAGCGAAAAATGCGAGGTCTCGTTAGGCAGTGCGGATTTGAACCGTCTTCAGAATCCAGGCAATGACCAAACCGGCGCAGAAATAACCCATCGCCTGCGTGAACATGTAGGACACGGTGTAGAGCTTGGGGAACCCATACCAATTCCAGTAGGACATGTTCGTGGTGATAGCGACGACCACGCCGATGATCGTGACGAAGAACACGCGCTTCAGATAGGAAGGTAAGGCCGCCTGCGCCAGCAAGTAGGCGACAAGAAGACTTTCGACGAATTGGAAACTGAATTCGCGCGCAAGCCATTTTCCGAAAGTGAAGGGACGACCCGCGGGACGATAGACCAGGATGCCGGTTGGCTTGGATTCGTATTGGCTTACCATGCGCTCCATCACTTGTTTGTCGTGCATCTTTTCACCCGGTTTCAGCTCCGGTGTGGGAAAGAAAAACAAACCGGGTTGCTCACCGAGATTGTTTTGCAGCGCGCTCAGGACCGCAGGCTGGTTCGGAATTTGCGAGACACCCAGTTCGCCGAGCGGCAGAAGCATATGGGCCACAAAATTCCAGACAAACATAGCAACGGCGCCGAGAACACCTGCGAGAAGAATTCGCTTCATCATAAGAACTCCTTGTTAGCACGCGAGTATGAGGAGCGAAAAGAGGAGGGGAAAGAAAAAAGGCGCGGCAGAATTCGTCTCGACGACAAGGCCCGGTCGCGCGAGTTTCCGTGATTATGATTAGCCAACGACCCTATTCGATTCTGATTATTTCTTTCCTTTGTTTCGCGGTCTCCCCGCTCTTCGCGCAGGACAAACCGCGCGTTAGTCCGGCCGATACGGTGAGTGCGACAATTAACGGCAACGAAATTTCCATCGCTTACAGTCGGCCCTACACCAAGGACCCAAAGAGCGGCGAGATGCGCAAAATTTGGGGAGGCCTCGTTCCTTACGGGAAGGTTTGGCGAATGGGCGCGAACGAAGCGACCATTCTGAAAACGAGCAAAGCGCTTGAAATTGGTGGCAAAGAACTTCCCGCGGGCAGCTACTCACTCTACATGTGGCCCGAAGAAAACGGGGCGAAGTTGATCATCAACAAACAGACCGGCCAATGGGGCACGAAGTACGACGAGGCGCAGGATTTCGCGCGCGTCGATTTGAAAAAAGAAGCGGCGGACAAGCAGGTGGATCAATTCACCATCGCCATCGATAAGAATGGGAACGACGGCGGGGTCTTGAAAATGATGTGGGAAAAGACGCAATACTCCTTGCCCTTCAAAGTGAAGT
>JALZAX010000164.1 GCA_030948055.1 Verrucomicrobiota bacterium
GGCGGAAGCAGAAGGTAAGCTACTACGCCTACCTACAGGCGATGGTGGCGCGTTAGTCTTTCGCAATAGTCCTGAAGCGCCAGTCTTATGCGCAATGGAGATCGCTAAGGCGCTCCAGAGCTATCCCCAGTTTCGCGTGCGCATGGGCATTCATAGCGGTCCAGTTAACGAAATCAGCGATCTTAATGAACAGGCCAACATTGCTGGCGCGGGAATTAACATCGCGCAGCGCGTGATGGACTGTGGCGATGCCCGCCACATTCTTCTTTCCAAGCGAGTAGCGGATGACCTGGGCCAGTACGAAAAGTGGCAGCCGCTTCTGCACGAACTTGGCGAGGTCGAAGTGAAACATGGAGTCCGCGTCGACGTTGTTAACCTTTACAACGACGAAGTAGGAAATTCGGAGCTCCCCTTAAGACTAAAGGAGCAGGTAGCTACCAATCGGCGTGCTGTCATCGTTCGGCGCCGCAAGGTCGCGCTCATCGCAGCGGCGGTTGCTATCGCTATCGCCGCCCTGATCGCATTGCTGTTTTACCGCTCGCACCGGCACTTACCGGCACTCACAGTCGCCCCAGAGAAGAGCATTGCGGTCCTGCCATTCGAAAACCTAAGCGCGGAGAAGGATGACGCTTTTTTTGCCGAAGGCATCCAGGATGACGTGTTAACAAGTCTGGGCAAGATCAAAGAACTTACCGTCATTGCGCGCGCCTCTGTGATGACTTACCGGGGCGCGGCGATCGCAGGCAAGCTGCGCGAGATTGGTCAGACCTTGCGCGTCTCCCATATTCTTGAAGGTAGCGTACGGCGACTGGCCAACCAGGTGGTGGTCAACGTCCAACTGGTGGATACTAGAAACGACCAGCAGGTATGGTCGCAGCGTTACGAGCGCACGCTTACAAATGCGCTTTCGTTACAGGGCGAACTGGCAGGGCAGATCGCGCGTGAATTACGCGCAAACCTGACTCCGCTCGAACAACGTGCAATCGCGACCAAACCTACGGAGAACCCGGACGCGTATGTGCTTTATCTGCGGGCACGCGAACTGGAGATTCGGTTTCGCCCGTCGGATGACGATTTCGAGGCTGCCACAAAACTATATCAACAGGCAATCGATCTTGATCCGCGATTCGCGCTGGCACACGCCCGGTTGTCCCTGCGCGCCAGTTCTTTTGGGCAGCTAGCGGGAGAAGCCGATCCAATAGGCAAAGCCAAGGCGCTGGCGGAAGCGGAGGAAGCCTTGCGACTTCAGCCAAATCTCGGGGAAGCGCGACTGGCACTGGCGTTTTACTACTTTCAAATAACGAGCGACTTCGATCGGGCCCTGGCCGAACTTTCACGCGCTGAGGAATTGAATCCTAACTCGGCTGAGATCTGGCAGGCGCGCGCTTTCATCTTCAAACGACAGGACAAACTGCGCCAGAGAATCGACGCGTTGCAGCACGCGGAAGTCCTGGACCCGCGCGATACCCACAGTCTTAGGCTTTTGGCAATGACCTTTAATGCTGTGCGGAATTGGTCGGAAGCCGATCGAGTGCGGCAGCGGATCAAGGCACTGGCGCCGAGCGACACTGGGGCAGACTGGGGCCACGCCTGGGGAGAATTTCGCATGACTGGCTCGCTCGATCCTGTGAAAAAGGCGATCGCGGAGGCGCCGGCGGGAACAGACGCCTCGGCACTTCATGAGAACCAATTCCAACTCGCGATGCTCGAGCGCGATTATCCAACGGCAGAACGTATCCTGCGGGAAACACCTGCAGAAGCGTTCGGACCTTGGACAGAACCGAAATTAATGCAGGAAGCGCTCCTGGCGGTCGCTCGCGGCGCGGACCGCGCCGTCTGCGAGCGCGCGCTTCTCGCAGCGCGCGCGGAATGCGAGAATGTTTTGGCCGCCGCGCCTAAGGAATACAACGTTTATGGCAAGCTTGGGTTGATCGATGCTTTCCTGGGCCGAAAAGACGACGCTATTCGGGAAGGCCGTCGCTGGGTCGAACTGGAGGATTATTCCATCCTGGAAAAAAACGACGCCTTCGCGGCCCTCGCTCTGATCTATGCGCGCACGGGCGAACGTGACGAAGCAATCAAGCTGATCGAGCGTTTGCTCACGGTTCCCGCGAATTTGAGTTTGGAGTGGATTTTTACGATGACGCAAGCTGATCTGAAATGGCGCTGGGTTTGGGATCCGCTTCGGAATGATCCGCGTTTCCAAAAGATTTTAGCCGGTCCGGAGCCGACGACGATTTACGACTGATCGCGCGCGACGTTGAATCGAGTAACCTTGGAATCTTTCATCCGAATTTGCTCTCGAGATCGCGCATGTCCTTTCATCGACATTGTCAGGTACTCGAAGCAGCGCGCGCTGCTGATGATCTGGCGGAGCATGCCGAGTGGAATGCGCAGTTACACGAGCTCGGAGAAGTGGAGGTGAAGCATGCCGTTCGTGTCCGAATAGTGAGTCTCCACTCTGACGATGTCCGTAATCCGCAGTTACCAAAAAAATTTCAAGCGCTTAAGAAGCAACGGACTCGAATTCGTTGGACTAACATAGCGACGGCACTCCTTCTTCTCGCTGCATCGTGGCCGGTTTGTCATTGTCTCAAAAGAGAACGCCGAGACCGACATCGAGCGTTGCGAAAAAGCATCGCCGTTTTATGGTTCGAGAACTTAAGTGAGGATAAGTCGAACGCTTACTTCCCCGATGACATTCCGGATTAGATAATAGTTCATGACAACGCTCTAGGCGAGCCAAGCGCTGCTAAAATTAGCTAGACGCGCGGAGGGACATTCGCCACTCTGCGACAACTCCGCAGGTTCAGCCGAGGGTGGTGCGGTGAGAAAGGTGGCCGATGTTCTTACGTTGCTTAGTTCTCTGTGGCTTGCCTTTGCTGGCGACAGGAGAGCTATTGGCGCAGGCTACGTTATCTAATTCTGCGTTAGCTACTTCCGGTGCAGATGTGGTTGGGGAAACGGAGCGCGTGATAGTCACTGGCTCCTATATTCCCACGGCTGAGACTGAGTCGGCTTTACCGGTGACAGTCTACACCGCTGAAGTTCTGCAAAAACAGGGCGCAAACACTCCCGTGGAAGGTCTGCGCCAGCTTCCTTCCTTTGTTGGAAATACCGCGACGGAAAATGATTCCAACGGCGGCGACGGCCAGGCTTTCATTAACCTGCGCGCGCTCGGTGACGGCAATACACTTACTTTAATCAACGGCCGCCGCGCTTTCGGATTCCGCAACGTGAACGCCATTCCGATCGGAGCGCTCACCCGCTCTGAGGTTTTGAAGGATGGTGCCTCCGCGATCTACGGGAGCGATGCCGTCGCAGGAGTAGTTAACTTTGTCCTGCTTAATGGTCCGGGGGAAAAACCGTTTGAAGGCGCGGAGATTAATCTTCTCTATGGGAATACTACCGACCACGACGCGCACGTCCTACAGGGGTATTTACGTGGCGGCGTGGCGACAGGAAAAGTCGCGATCGCGGCTGCGGGTGAATACTATCGCCGGGCGAACCTTTACTCACGCGATCGGGAGATTGCCGCTACTGCCGACCAGAGAAGTCTCGGCGGGTTTAATACCAATAGTCCGACCTATCCCGGCCGGGTCAGTACCACCCGCGCCACCGGTGGTTCACAGGTCCTGATCAATTTGTCGAACAACGCGCCGACGCGCGCATCTTATCGGCGCTTTGATGCAGATGGCCCCGGGACCGATCCATCCAGGTTTAACTTTCGCTTTTATACTCCAGCCATTCCAGCGGTGGAAAAATACCAATACTACGTAACCGGAAGCTACAAAGTGTTCGGCGATGGCTTGCAGATTTACGGGGACGTCCTCTACGCCAAAACCAAACAGGACAATGGGCTCGCACCCAGTCCGTTCACTATGCCGCAGCCGCGTTACCAGAACGCTGCTCTAGGTATCTTTAATGGGCGCGATGGGTCCGGACGGCTGAACGGCTCGCTGGATAATTCCACTGACGCGCAACTGGCCATCATTCGCAGCAGTCCCTTCAATCCGTTTGGAAACGACCTGACTCAGTTACGCTATCGCTTCGTCCAGGAGTTAAGTAACCGCCGCGATTTCTACGACTACGACTTCTATCGTTACGTGGCCGGAGTAAAGGGAGAGTTCTCGCTCAAAGGAAACAGCTTTCTGAGTTACCTCGGCTACGATGCGGGTGCGGTCTATGAGCGCGCCGACTATGCGCGCACCGACAAAGAAGATGCGACTCGTGGAGGCATCTACAAGGAAATCATCGCTGGTAATTTCAATCCTTTCATCGGACAGAACGCGCCTCCTACCGGTACCGTTCCCACTTATCTAAACGGAGTTCCTACCGGGATGACGGCCAGCTACGATAACGTGGCCGCGACCCAGCGCGCTTCTTATCTGGGGCATTCCTTCAACTACTCACACAATTTCCTCGGCGACGCCAAAGTAAATGGCAACCTCTTTCCGGGCCTCTATCAAGGTGGCATTGCCTTTAGCCTTGGCGGCGAATATCGTCAAAGCCGGGATCAACAAGTGCCGGATCCGGTCCAGGCGGCGGGGGATCAGCTTGGATTTAGTCAGTCCCTCACGAGTAAATATAGACAGGAGGTACGGTCCGTCTTTGGCGAGCTAACTGTCCCCCTGGTTACTTCCACTCTAAACATTCCAGGCGTACATTCTTTGGAAGTATCGGCCGCGTATCGTTTCGAAAAATTTCAAGACCAGGATCAACTCTTCGGCGCCCGCGCGCAGTTCGATAATGGAGGCACACCCCGGATAAGTCTGAGGTATCAGCCGATCGCAGACCTGGCCTTGCGCGCCTCCTACGGCAAGTCATTCCTCTCACCTTCACCGAGCCAGCTTTTCGATCGCCCATTGCAAAGCTTTCCCGTTGTTTTCGATCCGCTCATTCATGATTTCACGCAGCCACCCGATGGTGTCTTTCAAAGCGGAAATTCAAAACTAACGCCGGAGAAAACCGAGACCTATACCGCCGGCCTGGTTTATACGCCGAAGTTTCTTCCCGGCTTCACCGCCACCGTGGATTTCTATCAGGTTTACACGACCAATGTTATCCTTGATCCGGGTTCCTTCAGCCAAATAGCCGTGACCGTGAATGGAAATGCGGGCGGCGGGCTCGGTGCGCCTTTCGCGGAATTCATCATCCGTGATGATGGCCCTGGCGGCCCACAAACCGGAGAGATCATTTCGGTGAATGCGCAAAATCAAAACGCCAGCAAGCGGCTGGTCAATGGCATGGACATCACTGCGACCTACCAGTTTCCTACCCAGAATTGGGGAACGTTTACTATCTCCAGCGGCTACAACTACTTCTTCACCTGGAAAGCTGAACCTCTTGCCGGCGCGGGGAGCACCAACTACCTGGGCAATTTCACCGCCTTCGTGCCTTTGGCCCCGGGAGCGATCCCCTACCACAAGGGCTACCTGCGCGGAGAGTGGGCATGGAAGGGATTCGATTTCACTTCCACCGTCAACTACATCAGTTCGTTCAACGACGATTCCGGCGCGCTCCCGGCCGCGAACCAGACCGGAGGCACCGATACCTTTCCGCAATATGACATCTACCGGCGCGTTACCGATTACATTACGCTCGATATGCAGTTGAGCTATGAGTTCAGGAAGAGCGCCCCACCGGCGGCTGCGGTCGCTGCTGCATCCAAAGATTGGAAAGCTGCGGCCGCAGGCCCGGAGGTCAGCTCTTTTTGGCAGCGGATGCTTTCAGGCACCAAGATAACAGCAGGTGTCAATAACGCCTTTGATCGCAATCCACCTACTGTCCTGGGCGCCTTCAACGATAACTACGATACCTCCCTCTACAGCATCCGGAATCGCTACTACTACATCTCGCTGAACAAGAAGTTCTAATGGAACTTCAGTCTGAGAGCAATCTTCGGCTCGAGATCGGGCACGTACTATTCATCGATCTGGTGGGCTATTCCAAGCTCTTGATCGAAGAACAAAAAGCGCGGCTGAGTAAACTTACTGAGATCGTCTTAGCTACATCGCAAGTCGCGGAAGCTAGTAACGAACAACTCGTTAGGTTACCGACTGGTGACGGCATGGCATTAGTCTTTCGCAATAGCGCGGAGGAACCAACCCAGTGCGCGCTCGAGATCGCGCAAGCACTTAAGGCCTATCCCGA
>JALZAX010000165.1 GCA_030948055.1 Verrucomicrobiota bacterium
GAATTATTCCGGCGGCCTCGGCATTCTTTCCGGCGACCATTGCAAATCAGCCAGCGATCTCGACCTGAACTTCGTCGCCATCGGGCTGCTCTACCGGCACGGCTATTTCAAACAACAAATCGACAAGGACGGCATGCAGGAAGCCGTCAGCCTGAATCAGAATTTTCATCACCTGCCGATTCGCGAAGTGCGTCGGGATAATGCGCGCGTTTTGATTTCCGTGCGCATCCTCGATCGCGAAGTGCTCGCGAAGATCTGGGAGCTGCATGTCGGTCGGATCAATCTCTACTTGTTAGACACCGATGTAGCCGAGAATTCTCCGGAAGATCGCCTGATTAGTGCGGAACTTTACGGCGGCGATCTGGAAATGCGGATGCGCCAGGAAATGGTTCTCGGCATCGGCGGTGTGCGCGCCCTCGGTGCGCTCGGGATCGACGCCAAAGTTTTTCACATGAACGAAGGCCACTCGGCCTTTCTAGCGCTGGAACGGATTCGTTTGCTGCACAAGGATCAAGGGCTCGATTTTTACGCCGCGCTGCAGTTGGTGGCCGCCTCGAACATTTTCACCACCCACACACCGGTGCCGGCGGGCAACGACGCTTTCCCGCGCGCCATGATGCAAAAATATTTCGCCGATTTTGCGGCGGAGATGGGTCTGCCGTTCGACGAACTTTTCAGTTTCGGACAAACGCGCGTCAACACGGACGATCCGTTTAGCATGACGATTCTCGCCTTGCGCGCGAGCCGTCACGCGAACGGCGTGAGCAAATTGCACGGCGAAGTGAGCCGCGGACTTTGGAAAGATGTCTGGTCCGGCGTGCCCGTGCAGGAAGTGCCGATCACCAGTATCACCAACGGCATTCACACCAAGACGTGGATGGCGCCGGAATTTTCCGCGCTCTACACCAAGTATCTCGGTAAGTGGGAAGATCGTCTTACTGACGTCGAATTCTGGCGCGGCGTGATCGATATTCCCGATGCGCAACTTTGGGAGACGCACCAGAAATTAAAATTGCGGTTGGTTGAGTTCGTACGCGATCGCATGCGCGTCCGCGCACAACGCGTAGGCGAATCGCCGGAAGCGATGCGCAAAATCAATCAAGTGCTCGATCCGGAGGTTTTGACGATCGGTTTTGCGCGTCGTTTTGCCACCTACAAACGCGGCGCGCTTTTATTTTCCGACAAAGAACGACTGGCGCGTTTGCTTAATGATGACACGCGGCCGGTGCAGTTCATTTTCGCCGGCAAATCGCATCCGCGTGATGAAGGCGGCAAGGCGTTGATCAAAGAAGTTTACAAGTTCAGCCGCGAAACCGGTCTCGAGAATCGCATCGTTTTCGTGGAAGACTACGACACCTACATCGCGCGACGCCTGGTGCAGGGCGTCGATCTGTGGCTGAACAATCCGTTGCGCCCGCTCGAAGCCAGCGGCACGAGCGGAATGAAATTACCGCCGAACGGCGGACTGAATCTGAGCGTGCTCGATGGCTGGTGGTGCGAAAGTTACAATGGAAAAAACGGCTGGGCGATCGGCGCAGAAATCGAATCCGGTCCGGCGGAATTTCAAAACGCGGTCGACATTGCGAGTCTCTATCAGATTCTTGAGAACCAGATCGTGCCGCTCTATTACGCCAAGCCCGACGGCAAACTTCCGCTGGCCTGGTTGCAGTTGATGCGCGAATCGATCCGCAGCGTCACGCCGGTTTTCAACACGCATCGCATGGTGCAGGAATATACCGAGCGGCTCTACGTTCCGGCCGATAAAGCGCATACCGAATTCGCGCGCGAAAAATGCAAAGCCGCGACGGAGTTGAGCCAGTGGAAAGCGCGTATCCGCAAGGACTGGTCGCAGGTGCAGATTTACGATGTGCAAGTCGGCAACGAAAATCGTCACAACATTCTCGTGGGCGATTCATTGCTCGTTTCGGCCAAGGTCCATCTCGGCGCGGTCGATCCGAAACACGTTCGCGTCGAAGCGTATTACGGCGAACCGGGGAAGGACGACGTCTCGAATGTTTCGCACCCGGCCGTGGCCGTGCTGAATGAGGACACGCATCACGAAGGGAATGGCCACTATGTTTACAAGGGCTTCGTTCCGGCTGCGGAAAGCGGCACTTATGCTTTCAGTGTGCGTGTTGTCCCGACTCATCCGCACCTGACACAGGCGCACGAGTTGCGTTTGATTACCTGGTCCTGAGTTCAATCGCGGGAAGGGCGATTTCCACCTCGCGTAACGACGCTCCGTTACGTTTTCGAAAACGCCGCTCCTTGGAAGACTTCCTTGCCTGATGCATCTAATTCAGACATCATCATGTGCATGAGGACGACGCTTAATATCGACGATGAACTTCTCGCCAGAGCACGGCGTTATACTGGCAACAAGGAAAAGACCGCCCTCGTTCGCCTCGGTCTGGAAGCCTTAATCGAACGCGAAGCAGCGAGACGTTTGGCGCAGCTGGGCGGGACCATGCCGGACCTGGAGGTCGCACCGCGGCGAAAGGCCAGCCGAAGTCGCAAATGATTATCGCGGATACTTCTGTTTGGATTGATTTCTTGCGGAACGACTCTGCTCAATTTCGGAGCGCGCTCAATCGGCGCGAAATTGCGACCCATACCGTGATCATCGGTGAACTCGCGGCGGGTAATCTGCGCAATCGTCAGCAAACATTAACCATGCTTCGCAGCCTGCATCGCTCGCACGAAGGCCAGGTGGATGAATGCATGCACTATCTCGAACTTCATCGACTCCACGGTCGCGGCCTGAATTGGAACGACATCCAGCTTCTCGTGGCCGCGCACTTGACTCATGCGCCGATTTGGTCGCTCGACCAGAAGCTCGCGGAGGCAGCAGGAAAATTTAAGCTGCGCTATCTCGCGAGGTAGGAGCAAAATCTCAGAAGGTCCCGCGCAGCCAATGCTTTTGAGGACCGGCCATCGCGGGTCCGCCGACAGGTGATGCGGCGGCGAAGAAATTCGCCGGGAAAATCTCCGCTCGTCTGCTAAAATTTCGCTCTTACTCGTTTAACGCCCACATCCCGAATGCTCACACGATTATTTTTTTGCCTTCTTTATCTCGCGCTCAATGCATCGATTCTCCTCGCACAGAACAACAATCCGATTGTGCGTTTTCAGACTGAACTCGGGAACATCGATGTCGTCCTTTTGCAGGATGTTGCTCCCAACACCGTGGCAAACTTCCTGAATTACCAAAGTCGCGGCGCCTACGATGGTTCTTTCATTCATCGATCACCGCCGAACTTTGTCGTCCAAGGCGGTGGCTACAAATACGTAAGTGGCAACGTCTATACCATACCAACTGATCCGCCGGTCGCGAATGAATTCCATGTTTCCAACACGCGCGGGACACTCGCCATGGCCAAGCTGGCCGGTAATCCGAACAGCGCGACCAGTCAGTGGTTCTTCAACGAATCCGACAACAACGCTCCGAATCTCGATACACAAAACGGCGGCTTCACCGTTTTCGGCCGCATCATTGGCAGCGCTGGTCTCTCAGTCATGGACGCGATCGCCGCAGTCCCGATTTATAATTTTGGATCGCCCTTCGACCAATTGCCGCTGCGCAATTACACCGGTACCGTGCAGGATTCGAATTTCGTGCACGTGATTTCCTTGACCGTGTTCAGGGCGATGATCGCGGTCACTCGTCCGAGTGCAAACGCAGTTCATTTGCAAGGGCTGACCACTCCCAGCGCCGCTTACCGTCTGGAAACGTCCACTACTCCGAACGCGGCCGGCTTCACTCTCGCGACCATGGTAAACGCTGATGCGAGCGGAAATGTTCCCTACGACGATCCGAGCCCGGGCACGAAAAAGTTTTATCGTTTCGTCTTGCCTTAACTAATCGGCACGCGCCTCGGCGAGGACGGCGGCTAGATCCGGCTCGTGGCGCAGTAAGGCATTCAATCTTCCGAGCCGCGAATCGTCTTCGGTTATTTCCGGAAGAGTCACTCGCTCTTCACGATCACCATTCGCGAAAACAATTTCGTCCCATTGGATCGAAGTGATGGCGTGGTTGAATTTCGCGACGGAGCGACCGCGAAAATAGGCGCGGGTGGTTTCCGGAGGCGCGAAGATCGCGCCCTTGATTTCTTCTTCATCGACGAAGCGACGCATCGAACCTTGGCGCAGCAGTTCGTAATACAGTCCGTACTCTGGCGCGATGTTGTGATATTCCAGATCAATCGCCTGTAACCACGGATCGCTCCACGCGATTCCTTCGCTTTCCTGCAACGCACTGAGCAAAAATTTCTTCGCCACCCAATCGACGCGATCACGCGTCAGCGAAACGTCGCGCTCCAAATCGTTCAGGATATTTTCCCATTCACGCACGAGCCAGTCATCTTCGGCACTACTCGTTAGGCCAGCCTTTTGCACGGCGCGCAGATAGAGCCTCTGTACTTCAATCGCGGAAACCTTGCGGCCATCGCGCAGCTCGATGATCCAGTCGTAATGCTGATCGCGGCTGATCGCCTTCGTCGCATCGATCGGTTGTGCGATGTCCAACTGCGGCGCCAGGCCGCGTTCGATCAACTCGAGAACAAGCGCGGTCGTTCCGATTTTCACCGCCGTGGCCCACTCGCTCATGTTGGAATCGCCGATGATCACATGAAAACGGCGATACTTGCTTGTGTCGGCGTGCGGCTCGTCGCGCGTGTTCACCAGCGGGCGCTTGTTCATCGTATCGATGCTCACGAGCACGCTGAAAAAATCCGCCCGCTGCGAAATCTGGTAGAGCCCGGGTTGTCCTGCGGCGCTTTCCGCTTCCACACCCATCTTGCCCGCGCCGGCGAAAATTTGCCGCGTAATCAGAAATGGAAGAACACCGCTGACGATGCGATTCCACGAAAGATCCCGGCTCATCAAATAGTTGTCGTGACAACCGTAACTGTGGCCAACGAAGTCAGTGTTGTTCTTGTAAAGCCGCAACTCCTGTTCGTTAGGCAACTTTTGATTTCGACGGCGTGCGCACTCCGCCAGGATGCGCTCCCCTGCTTTTTCCTGCGCAACTAATTCGCGCAAGGTCGTGCATTCCGGCGTCGAATATTCGGGGTGCGCGTGATCGTTGTAAAAACGCGCGCCGTTCGAAAGCACGAGGTCGCTTTTGATTTCCTCGAAGGTGAGCGGCCGATTCTTGTCGATCTCGTAGTAAGCCGATTCGTCTGTGTCCTGCAGTAACTCCGCGGCGCGAAAGCCGCGCGCATCACGATGCGGATCCTCCAGCGAGTAATCCCACTTCATCATCGCGCCGTGTTCGGTGTAGGAACGCACCAGCTCGATCGACTCCGCCACGACATCGATCGCGTCCGCGCCGTTAATCGTGATGCCGTATTCCGTCTCGATGCCGAAGACGCGCTTCATTAGTCAGCTACCTGAGCGGCAGAAGAGGGCGAAATCCCGCTTCTTTGAAATGACGATCGGTAGTGAACGCGTCTAAGATTCCCAACTCGCGCATAAGGACGAAGCTCGTGCAATCGGTAAACGAGTAGCCGTGATCGGCATGTTTTCGAAAAAATGTTTTCGCGCGCGCGAAGCGTTCTTCTCCAATCCACACCAAAGTGAACGCGTAGCTCGCCTCCAGCATGTCCAATAGCTCCACCGCGCCGTGTGGGCCCCCGCGGGACTTAGCGAGCGTACAAGTTTCTCCGACGATATAATCCGTTAGTAGTAAGGTCACTCCGGCGCGGATTAAACTCTCCACGCATTTTTTTGCCACCGGTCGCTTCGGGTCGCGGCGATCCGCCAGCAGGTAAAGTCCCGACGAATCGACCAGGACCTCACGCGCCATACACGATACGGTCAATCTCCTTGTTAGTCAGCTCTCCTCCCGGGCCGTCAAAGCCCCATTTGTCCAGATTCAGTAACGGATCGTCCGGCGGAATCTTGCTCCGCTTCGGCTTCCGCGCAGGACCAAGTTGCGCGACGATTTTTCCATTGCGCGCGATCGGGATTCGTTCCCCCTTCTCAGCCCGAGCCACCAGCTGCGAAAATCTCGTCTTCGCCGCGTGAATATTTACCGCGCCGTTTTTCATGAAGCCATGTTAGTCCAGTCGAGTGGACTAGGCAACTAGACCACGCCCGACGCCCGGACCTTGGTAATCGCGCGTGCCGGCGTGATCTTGAC
>JALZAX010000166.1 GCA_030948055.1 Verrucomicrobiota bacterium
TGATCTCAGAACCACGGATGCGACGACCCTGGAAAAATTTCGGGCGGCGAAAGACCGGATGTTCGCGCCGCAGTTGGATCAATTTTTTTGTGAACTCGAGCAGATCCTTTTGCTCCTCGCTGTGTTCCCAATTGAGCCAGCTGATTTCGTTATCCTGGCAATAAGCGTTGTTGTTGCCCTTTTGCGTGCGCGCCCACTCGTCGCCCGCACAAATCATCGGGACGCCTTGCGAGAGAAGCAGCGTGACTAGCATGTTGCGCCGTTGCCGCGCGCGTAGGGCATTGGTCTCAGGATCGTCGGTCGGACCTTCCACGCCGTGATTCCACGAGTGATTATTGTTGTCGCCGTCGTTGTTGTTCTCGCCGTTGGCTTCGTTGTGCTTGTCGTTGTAGCTCACGAGATCGTTGAGCGTGAAACCGTCGTGCGCGGTGATGAAATTGATGCTGGCGTAAGGGCGGCGCCCGTTGTGTTGATACAAGTCCGGACTACCGGTCAGGCGATAAGCCATCTCGCCGATGCGGCCTTCATCGCCTTTCCAAAAACTGCGGATGGCATCGCGATATTTCCCATTCCACTCCGCCCAGAGCACCGGGAAATTTCCCACCTGATAACCGCCGTCGCCCACGTCCCATGGTTCCGCGATTAACTTCGTCTGCGAGAGAACCGGATCCTGGTGAATGATTTCGAAGAAGGCGTGGAGCTTGTTCACGCCATTGCGGTCGCGCGCGAGAGTGGAGGCGAGATCGAAACGGAAACCGTCCACGTGCATTTCCAGCACCCAGTAACGCAGGCTGTCCATGACCAGCTGCAGCGTGCGCGTATGGAGCAGGTTGAAAGTGTTGCCGGTGCCGGTGAAATCCATGTAAAAGCGCGGGTCTTCTGGCGAGAGCCAGTAGAAGGCGGAGTTATCAACCCCGCGAAAACTGAGCGTCGGCCCCATGTGATTTCCTTCGCCGGTGTGATTGTAAACGACATCGAGAATGACCTCGATGCCGGCGGCGTGCAGGTTGCGCACCATGCTCTTGAACTCCTTCACCTGCTCCCCCAGGTGGCCGCTGCCGGAATATTTTGCTTCCGGCGCGAAGAAGCCGATCGAATTGTAGCCCCAATAATTCGTCAGACCTTTATCGGTTAATATTTTGTCCTGCACGAAAGCGTGCACCGGCAAAAGTTCGACGGCGGTAACGCCGAGATCGGTCAGGTATTTGATCGCCGCCGCGCTCCCGACGCCGGCATAAGTGCCGCGCAATTGTTCCGGCACATCGGGACACAAACGAGAGAATCCCTTCACATGCATTTCGTAGATGATCGATTCGTTCAGGGGACGGCGGGGCGGTTTATCGCCATCCCAGTTAAATGAATTATCGATCACGACGGACTTCTGCATCGCCCAGGCGTTGTCCCGAAAATCCTGATCGCCGTTCTCCGAGCCGACGACGTAAGGAAACATTTCGTCCGACCATTGAATGTCGCCGGCAATCGCTTTCGCATACGGATCGAGCAGCAACTTCGAACTATTAAAACGCAGACCGCGTTCCGGCTCATACGGACCGGAAACGCGGAAGCCGTAGAGTTGCCCCGGCCGCACGTCCGGCAGAAAAATGTGCCACACCTGATCGGTGTGTTCGGTGATGGGAATGCGCACGCTTTCCTGCGGGGAATCGAGCTGATCGAAGAGACAGAGGTCCACCGACGTCGCGTTCTCGGAAAAGATGGCGAAGTTGACGCCGTTACCCAGCCAGGTGGCGCCGAGCGGGTAGGGATAGCCGAGCCAAACTTTAAGCGGTGTCATAAAAATCGAGCCGTTCCTATCGGCTAGACGATTACGCTTCGCAACGCACCAGCGCGTGCACCGGGAAATTTTTCTTCGCGTGTTGCACGGTTCTGGGTTCAATCGGCCGATGGCTTCAAGGCGAGAACGCGGGTTGACGCTGGGGTCGCCAATGTGACACATTAATCACATAAAGACGGTTACGATCAGAGATCTGCACCATCGCACGGGCGATGTGGTCCGTGCGGCAGCCCGCGAAAAAATCCTGATTACGGAACGCGGCCGGGCGATTGCGTTACTGAAAGGAATTCAGCCAGCGGAACTAACCGGGAAGCCATTCCCGAAACGCGATCGACGCAAGCTTCCGCGAGTGCGCGTCGATTCCACCTCCTACATTTCTGAGGATCGCGACGCGCGATGATCTACGTCGATACCAGCTACATCATTAAATGTTACGTGAACGAGCCGGGAACGAATGCGGTGCTCGATTTTCTCGAACGAGCGCCGGGCCGCGGTGCGGCAATTCATGCGCGCACGGAATTTTGGTCTGGCATTCACCGTCATCTTCGCGAGGAGAATCTTAATCGAAAACAGACCGTAGAAGTCTGGCGCCAGTTTGGGCGCGACGAAGAAAATGGTTTGTGGCACTGGCTTCCCTTGAACGAAGAAGTCGTTCGAAGATCCTGCGCGGCGTTCGAGGCTTTGGCGGAATCTGTTTTCTTACGCTCGGCCGATGCGCTTCACCTGGCCTGCGCGGCAGTGAACGGATTCACCGAGATTTACAGCAATGACAAGCGCTTACTGGCCGCCGCCGGTTTTTTTGGCCTGAGCGCGGTCAATGTAATCAAATCCTAGCACTCGTTAGGCGCCGGCTTTCAAGACCGCGAAGGTCTTGCTGCCTTTGCGATCGAGATAGAGAAGAACGCCTTTGCGCGGGTCGGCTTTCGTCAGGGCTTCGCGGAAACTCTTCACATCCGTGACCGTTTTGCCATCGACTTCCGTGATGACGTCTTCGCGTTCGATGCCTTGCGCCGAGGCGATGCTGTTGTCGGCTACATCGGTCACGATGACGCCTTGGGCTTCGATGTGTAGCCGCGCCGCCACGTCTTTGGTCAACTCCTGCACTTGCAGCCCAAATTTGTTATTGTTCTCCGGCGCCTGCTGATTCGGCGTGATGACATTGGAGGCGCGGCCGACTTCGCCGGGTAATTCGCCGGTGACGATGTTGATTTTCATCGTCTGACCTTTGCGCCAAACGGTCAGGGCCACGCTCTGGCCGATTTTCTTTTTCAAAACTTCATGCTGTAATTGCGTGTCGCTCGCGACGGCCACGCCATCGACTTGCGTGATGACATCGAATGGACGCAAGTCGCTTTTGTAAGCCGGCGCGTCTGCTTCGATCGTGCGCACCACCACGCCTTTCTCGAGGCCTTTGAACAAATCGCGGATGCTCTGATCGTCGCCGAGTGTTTCGATGCGAATGCCGAGCCACGGCCGCGTGATTTTTTTTCCTTCCATCAATTGCTGGCCGATTTCGTTGGCCAGATTGATCGGGATAGCGAAACCGAGTCCGCGATTGATCCCGTTGATCAGCGTGTTCATGCCGATGACTTTTCCGTCGATGTCGCAAAGTGGGCCGCCGCTGTTCCCGGGATTAATCGATGCGTCGGTCTGGATGTAATCGGAGATGGAGTAGCCGGGCAGCGCGAGCAATTTGCTCCGGCCTTTGCCGCTGATCACGCCGTAAGTAAAAGTGTAATCGAGGCGGAAGGGCGCGCCGATGGCGAAAGAGAACTCGCCCACGCGCAGAGCGTCGCTGTCGCCTAATTTCACGGCAGGCAAATTGTTTGCGTCGATTTTGATCACAGCGACGTCGGTTTTTTCATCGGTGCCGACGAGCTTGGCTTGGAATTCGCGCCCGTCCTTCAACTTCACGTTGATGCGATCGGCCCCTTCAAGGACGTGATAGTTGGTGAAGATATGGCCGTCCGGTTTCACAATGAATCCGGAACCTTCGCTTTGCACCGGCTGCGGATTGCGCTGGTTGCGGCGTGAATTGTCGTCCGGCTGATTGTTGAATAACAAATCCTCCAACGAGGAGTTTTCACTGCCATCGCTTTTCCTCGTCACTTCGATGATGACCACACTGGGCGCGACGGTCTCAAAAACTTTGGCAAAGGCATTGTTGAGTTGATGCACGACATCCTTGCCGGCTTCGGCCGCAGCGGGCGGAGTGGTCGGTGACGGCGCAGTCTCCGACTGGCCAAGGGCTGACCCAGCCAGAATTAACGAGAGCGAAAAGAGAAGGATGGAGCGCATTCTTGAGAGCTTGGACACGGGCGGAAGATAGCTGTTCAAAGCGTTTTTGCGAGGGGCGGGCGACGAATTGCGCACCTCCAGGTGCGTGCGTTGACACGTTTGTTAAGGCCCTTAACCTTTCGCTCTACAACTGAAAATGCACACTCTTATCGCAGGGAATCGCGAGGGAAAAGAGTTCGTCTCACACGCGCCGGGTTACTGGCCGAATGTTCCAGCGGAGCTTTGGAACGATTGGAAATGGCAGCTGAAAAATCGCGTTACGTCGTTGCCGCAACTGGAGCAGTTGCTCGAGCTTTCCGATGACGAACGCAACGGCGTTTTGCTTTCGGGCAACAAACTCGCGCTCGCCGTCACGCCGCATTTTTTCAACCTGATCGAGCGCGACAATCCAAATTGTCCGATTCGTCGTCAGGTCATTCCGCGCGTCGAAGAAAGCTGGAGTTCCCCATACGACATGGCGGATCCGTGCGGCGAAGATTCGCACATGCCGGTGCCCGGATTGGTGCATCGCTATCCGGATCGCGTTTTGTTTCTCGTGACCGATCGGTGCGCGAGTTACTGCCGTTATTGCACGCGCAGTCGGGTGGTCAGCGGCGTTGGCGAACAGGAACTGCACACCGAGTTCGAAGCCGCCTTCAAGTATCTCGAAGAACACACCGAAATCCGCGACGTGCTTCTGAGCGGTGGCGACGCGCTTCTCTTCAGCGACGACAAGCTGGAAAAAATTCTGAGCCGGCTGCGCGCCATTCCGCATATCGAGTTTCTCCGCATTGGCACCCGCGTCCCGATTTTTCTCCCGCAACGCATCACGCCCGCGCTTTGCCAGATGCTGCAAAAATATCATCCGCTCTGGATGAGTGTGCACGTTAACCATCCACGCGAACTCACCCTTGAAGTGAAAGAAGCGCTTGAGCGCATGGCTAATCACGGCATCCCGCTCGGTAACCAAAGCGTTTTGCTCGCGGGCGTGAACGACAATCTCGAGACCATGACGACGCTCGTGCACAAACTCCTCATGTGCCGTGTGCGTCCCTACTATATCTATCAGTGCGATTTGATTAACGGCTCATCGCACCTGCGCACTTCAGTGGCGAAAGGCATCGAAATCATCGAAGGTTTGCGCGGTCACACCACCGGCTACGCCATTCCCCAATTCGTCATCGATGCGCCCGGCGGTGGCGGCAAAGTGCCGATTAATCCCGGCTACGTCCTCTATCACGACAACGAAAAAATCGTCATCCGCAATTACGAAGGAAAAATCTTCGAGTATCCGGAAGTGAGCAGCGAACAATCCGTGCAATTCGCACCGCAGCGCGAATATCACGACGAGTATTTGTACTCTTAACTTCGCGGGCAGGGATTAGCCGCCCGGAACGCTTTGGTCCTTCTGGCGTTTATCCTTCGCCCAAAGGTGCAGGGTGTAGGTGAAGACGACGTAACCGAGCAGATCGTGTGATTTGTCGTTGGTGACGTAGAGCGCGGGATTCATCTGGAAGTCGGGCGTGATGTTCCAGGTAAACCCGACCGTAGATGAGTTTTCCTTTCCGCTCTGAAAATCGACCTGGACGCGGAAAGTCTTATTGAAGTCGTAGGCATAACCCAGGATCACTTCGTTCTTATAATCGGCATGAATGCCGCCGACGATGACCTTATGGTGTTCCGTATAGTAGCCCGTTTCGATATACGGCTGTGGATCGACACGGCCGCGCGGTGACCAATTTATGAAGCCGATGGAAAGCAGGCATGGCTCCTTTCGCAAAATTCCAATCTCCGCCCCGAAAATCTCCTCGTTAGGCTTGAAACCTTGGAAGACGGCTACTTCGGCGAAACTCGTCAGACCTAGCTCAGCCTGTAATTCGTAAGGGTTTGCGATCCGCGCGGCCTGCCCTTGCGCGCTGAGGGAAAGGTCACCTTCCGGCTGCAAGTCGGGGGTGACAATTTGGCTGAGACCTTTAGTCGTGGCGGCGGCATTTCGCGGCACGAGCAAAGACAGGAGCAGCGCAGCGAGGAGGAAAAAAGGGCGCATGCGCGCAGTGTGCCGAAGTCGTGA
>JALZAX010000167.1 GCA_030948055.1 Verrucomicrobiota bacterium
CACTTCGACCGCTGTGATTTCCACGCCGGCGCCGGTTGCTCCCCCTACTGCGGCGACGGCGGCGCCACCGGCAGCTCAAACCCCTGCGCAATCAACTCCGAGCAACGCAGCCCTCTCCGTGGCGGAGCGTCTTCTAAAAGAAGCGACGCAGTTGCGCGAACAAGGCGACACGAACAATGCGCTTGCCCGTCTGCAGGATGCCTCACAGCGCGATCCGAAAAACGCGAATGTCCTCGCAGAAATGGCGATGATTTACGAATCGATCGGCTCGCTCGACCGGTCTAACGAGACCTGGCGAAAAATCGCCGACATTGGACCTTCGGCCGGTGCGCTGTGGGAATTAGCCGACATGAAATTGAAAATGGGCGTGGCGCCTCCGGCAAAAACGACCGGTCCAGGTTTCGCCGGCGTTTCGCCGCTTGATGCCGGAACGACGCGCGCTGATCCGGAGGGCATTCCGGATGGTTCGAATTTTGGCATCACCGAAGCATCGACGACGGAAAATCCCGATCCGGAATCCGAGACCAATCTAACTTTGCGCGTCGGCGTGAAAAAACGTCCGAACACCGTGACCGATCACACCAAGGTGAAGATCCAGGTTTATTTCTATGACACGGTCGACAATAACAAGGTGGCGTTGACCGACGCGGAAGTGAATTACGAATGGCTCACCCCGAATCACGATTGGAAGGCGACTAATCCCGAGGTGCTGGCGGTTAGTTACATTCGTTTGAAAAAGGATGCGCTCTCCTCGGAAGCAGCATTAGCAGAAGCGGCGGCCGCAGTTACTCCACCGAGCGGCAGCAAGAAAGCCACTACGCCCGCGAAAAAACCGGCGGCCTCGACCAACCGAAAATATGCCGGTTATCAGGTGCGGGTGTATTACAATGACCAGCTGCAGGACGTGAAAGCTGAACCGACTAAACTCCTTAACCTTTTCCCGCCACCGCTCACCTTGACCTCGCAGTAATGCAACTGCTCATCGTCCACCACGACGCTGAGGTCGGTGAGGAATTGGTGCGCATGATCCGGGAATACACCGAGCACCAGGCCGGCTTCGCCAACTCCGATGCGGGTGCGCTTGATTGGGCCCGGGGCGTGACGCGCTGTTCATTGCTCATCACACAACTGCAAGCCGAGGGCGTAAACGGTTTCGCGCTGGCCGCTAATCTTTGCGAAATGTTCGCCGGCATGCAGACGATGTTTCTGCCGGATTATTCCGTGAGCGACCAGCGCCTGGAAATCGCGGAGTCGAAAGTTTTTCCGGAACCGATTGATGGCGAACGGGTGCTCGATGCCATCGCCATCGCCGAAGAACACCGCCAGACCGGCCAGGATTTATTTCACGCGCTCGACATTCTCCAAATGTGTTGTCTCGCCGGACGCAGCGGCGCGTTGCAATTAGTCAACGGTTCGAAGACCGCGCTGGTTTATCTTTTGAATGGAGAGATCGTGCATGCGGAACGCGGCACGGCGCGCGGGGTTGATGCTCTTTATGAATTGGTGCCGTGGGAGGCAGTCGAGTTCGCCTACGATTATGCGCAGCGCGCGACCGTGCAGTCGATCAACCTCCCGTGGGACGAAGCGGTCGTCGCTGCGGTTGGCCGACGAAAGGGCCAACCCGTCGGCAGCACTTCGCCGTCGGAGACCGCGCCGCCGGCAAAAACTAAACGTACCTTTTTCGGCCTGCGTAAATAAGCGAGCGATGCGCTTTCGAATTCTTTTCGCATTCCTGATTTTCGCATGCAGCACTGCGCGCGGGCAGATTCAGCTCGATCTGAAATTCAAGCGCGTGCAATACGTGGCCTACGAGCCACTCATCGCCACGGTGCAAATTACAAATTTGGCCGGGCGCGACATCGAACTGCACGACGAAGAAGACCAGCGCTGGTTCGGCTTCGAAGTGAAAACGAACGACGAGCGTTTTCTTCCGGTGAACAATCACGCGCCGGAACCGCCGCTAAAAATCGAGGCCGGCAAAACCGTCACGCGCAAGATTGATCTGACACCGCAATTTCCCGTGCACGAACTCGGTCCGTATCATGTACGCGCGAATATTTTCTTCGCCGATCTGCACAAGTTTTTTTATTCGCCCGGCAAAGTCGTCCACGTCGTCAATGCGCGACCGATCTGGCAGCGCACCGTCGGGATTCCCGAAGGGATGCAGAACGCCGGCGAGCCCCGCACCTACTCGCTCCTGACGAATCGCTTCCCCGATCACACCTCGCTTTATGTGCGCGTGGAGGACAAGGACACCGGCGTGGTTTACAGCACTTACTCGTTAGGCCGCGCCATTGCCTTCGACGAACCGCAGGCCGAGCTCGATCAACAAAATTTGCTGCACGTGTTGCATTGCGCCGCGCCGCGCAGCTGGTCGTATTCGCAGATCGGACCGAACGGCGAGCTGCTGGCCCACAAAATTTTTCTCGAAACGAAATCGCGGCCGCACCTGCGGCGCGCGGAAAATGGCGCCGTCGTGGTGAAAGGGGGCATGCTCGATGCTCCTGTGCAATCTTCACACAATTCCGCCGCCAAACTTTCCGCCCGCCCACCCTCCATTCCATCGGATGACTAGAAATCGAATCTTCGCCACCTTCTGCGCGCTCTTGGTTCTCTGCCTGCACGAAGCGCGCGCGCAATCGACCCGCACCATTGTCATCGATGCCGGCCACGGCGGATTTGATCGCGGCGGCGTGCCGTATCAACGGATCGGAGAAAAAAATCTCACCCTCGATGTCGCGCAACGTTTGAAGCGAGTCATGCAGGCCAATGGTTATCGCGTGATCATGACGCGCGACAGCGATGTCTTCATTCCACTGGGAACCCGGGTTGCCATCGCCAACTCGCATCGCGACGCCATCTTCGTCTCCATTCACTTCAACTCCGCGCCGCGGTGGGGCGCGAACGGGATTGAAACCTATTATTATCGAAGCGATGCCTCGTCGCTCGCCGCCAGCATTCATCGCAATGTCGTCGCCATGACTTCATCGGAAAATCGCGGCATTCGTCGTCGCGGATTTTTTGTTCTCCGCCGCAGCGCCATCCCTGCGGTGCTGGTCGAATGCGGTTTTCTGACGAATCCGACCGAAGGCAACAACGCCCAAAATGGCGCCTATCGACAACGCCTTGCGGAGACAATTGCCCGCGGCATTCGACGCGAACCGGCGCCGTTCAATCGTCCCCTCGCCCGCGGCGCTGCTGCCTCATCCGAAGTTTTGCCGCAACCGTTCAACGGTCCCGACTTTGTCAAAGCCGCGCCTCGTGCAAGACATTCGGCGCATTCTAAATCGCACAAGAAGAAGCACGGCAGTTCGAAGAAGAAAAAATCCAGCGGCAAAAAGAAGAAAAGCAGCGACGATTAAGAATGGAATCGCCGGTCGTCACCTCGGCCGAAATGCGAGCAGCGGAAGAAGCGGCCTTTGCCCGCGGTGTCAGTGCGGAATCGTTGATGGATGAAGCGGCCCGCGGGATCGCACGCACCGTCGAAAAATTTTTTCCGCGACCCGGACGCTGCATTGTCTTTGCCGGCAAAGGCAACAACTCCGGTGACGCTTTCGCCGCCGCTAACTTGTTAGGCAAAAAAGGCTGGCAAATCGAAAGCCGTCTCGCTTTCCCCGAGAAAGAATTGGGGAAACTCGCTGCCAAAAAATTCAAACAACTCAGCGCGCGTCTAACACACACCGGCCGCCCGACGATTATTCTCGACGGACTTCTTGGACTCGGCGCGAAACCGCCTTTGCGCGATCCAATTCTTTCGGCCTGTCGCGAGATTAATCGCCTGCGTCGCGAAGAAAACGCGTTCGTCTTCGCCATCGATTTCCCCAGCGGTCTCGGTGACAACGACAGCGTCGTCGCCGATTTCACGATTACCATCGGCGCCGCCAAGTCTGAACTGCTCGCCGACGATGCAATCAATCTCATCGGCAGACTCGAGGTCGTGTCGCTCGTCGCGTTGTCGTTGCCTAACAAGTCCAGGGAAATCGTTACGACCGGCGCCGACTTTCCTCGCCGAAACTTCAACGCCTATAAAAATCAATTCGGCCGCGTCGGAGTTCTCGCCGGCTCCAAAGGACTGACCGGCGCCGCTATCTTGTGCTCGTTAGGCGCATTGCGCGCTGGCGCAGGCTTGGTCGAACTTTTCGTTCCGGAAGAAATTTATCCGGTCGTCGCCAGTCATGCGGCGCCGGAGGCGATGGTGAAACCAATCGCATCGTACAAATCATTGCTCGATCAGCCGGTTGACGTGTGGGCGATCGGTCCCGGGCTTGGTCGAAAGCACGCGGGCGAAATCCTCAAACTGATACGCAAGGCGAAGCAACCGATTGTGATCGACGCCGACGGTCTCAACATTCTCGCGGAAAATATGTCGGCTGTATCCAACTTCGGCGGTCCACGTCTTCTCACACCCCACCCTGGCGAAATGAAACGCCTCGCGCCGAAATTGAAAGGCACGCGGGCGGAGATCGCGCAAAAATTCTGCGCTAAATATAATGCAACGCTTTTGCTCAAAGGCAGCCGCACCATCGTCGCGGAGCGCGGCCGGGCATTGAGTTACAACAGCACCGGCAATCCCGGCATGGCCACGGGTGGAATGGGCGATGTGTTGACCGGCGTCTGCGCCGCGCTCATCGGACAAAAATTATCGCCCTACGACGCCGCGCGATTAGGAGCCTGGCTGTGTGGACGCGCCGCTGAGATCGCAATGTTCAACGGCGGCGAAAGCGAGCAATCGCTCCTGCCGAGCGATCTCCTCGCCAATCTCGGACGCGCGTTTCGCTCATAATTTTTCCACTGCCGCTTCGATATCCGACATCGTCACATCACTCGTTAGGCGCGCAGAGCCGAGATGTGGCGTAACGACGAACCGAACTTCGCCGCGCTCGAATTTTTTATCCGCTTTCAGCGCCGACAGAATTTTTTCGCGCGGAAAATTCGGCGGCAATTTGGTTGGCAAATCGAAAGCTCTCAACGCCTCAACCACTTTCTCGCACTCTGCTTCTTTGAAACCGGCGCGGCGCACCGAGATTTCGCAAGCGGCCACGATCCCCAGGCTGATCGCTTCGCCGTGGAGCAGCGCGCCATAACCAATCGCGCGCTCGATTGCATGACCGACCGTATGTCCAAAATTCAAAACCGCACGATGGCCTAACGAGTCGTTTTCATCGCGTCCGACGATCCCGGCTTTGATTCGGATATTGTGCGCGACCAGCTCGATCATGTCGCGCCGATCGAGCATGTCGAAGAGCGCCGGATCCGCGATGATCGCGTGCTTGATGATTTCCGCGAAACCTTGATTGAATTCGCGCGGCGGCAGCGTCTGCAAAGTATCGACATCGACCAGCACGAGTGCCGGCTGATGCACTGCGCCTAACAAGTTCTTTCCCGACGCGGTGTTGACGCCGGTCTTGCCGCCGATCGAGCTATCGACCTGCGCGAGCAAAGTCGTCGGAACTTGGATATAAGAAATTCCGCGATGATAAATCGCGGCGGCGAACCCAGCCAAATCGCCGACCACCCCCCCGCCGAGCGCGATGACAAACGAACCACGATCCAATCCCGCGACCGACATTTGCTCGCAGATATTACCCGCCTGCTCGAGCGACTTGGAATTCTCGCCCGGGGGAATCGTGATCAACGTCGGCTCGAATTTCGCCGCGCGCAGCTGATCGACGATCTTCGTCGCAAAAAGTTTTGCGGTGTTCGCATCCGCCACGAGCGCACAAGTGCGGCCGCGAAAAAGACGCGACGCGTGCTCGCCGATTTTTTCGATCAGACCTCTTCCAACGATCGCGTCGTAATGTTTTTCTCCGGCGCGAATCGGAATGGTGAGCGGCGCCGCGGACGGGACTTGGCTTGACAATGTCGCCGACTGTCTCATGTAAATAATCGTATGCCCGATCCCGCCGCTCCGACTCCGCCGATTGATCCGGTCACGCCGGGCCCCGCGGCCACGAAGTCAACGACCACCGATCTGCCTTCAAATGTGGCGGCGGCACTGGCCTGCATTCCCCTCATCGGCGGCATCATCTTCTACGTTTTGGAAAAGCGCGATGCCTTTGTCCGTTTTTACGCCATGCAATCGATCATCTTCGGCGGCGCCTGGATCATTTTCAGCATCGCCTACCA
>JALZAX010000168.1 GCA_030948055.1 Verrucomicrobiota bacterium
CGATCGATTCGTCGGGCGTTTTACCCGGCACCTGGACAACCGGGATGATTTCGAGTTTGAATTCGCGTGCAAATTCCAGGTCGCGTTCGTCGTGCCCCGGCACGCCCATAATCGCGCCAGTGCCGTAACCCATGAGCACGTAATCGGCGATCCAGATTGGAATCTTCTCGTCGTTAACCGGATTGATGGCGTAGGCGCCGATAAATGCGCCGGTTTTTTCTTTAGCAAGATCGGTTCGCTCCAGATCGGATTTCGCGGAAACCTGCTCGCGATATTTCGCCACTTCCGCGCGCTTATCTGCACTCGTTAGGCGATCGACCAGCGGATGCTCCGGGGCGAGCACCATGTAATTCGCGCCGTAGATGGTATCGGGCCTCGTGGTAAAAACGCGAATGAACTCAGCAGAATTTTCGATTTTGAATTCGATCTCCGCGCCTTCGCTGCGGCCGATCCAATTTCGCTGGAGCAATTTGATTCCTTCCGGCCAATCCAAATCCTTCAACTCGTCGGCCAAACGGTCAGCGTAAGCAGTGATGCGCAACATCCATTGCCGCATCGGCCGCCTCACGACAGGAAAGCCGCCGACTTCGCTCTTGCCGTCGATGACCTCCTCATTCGCCAGCACAGTGCCGAGATCGGGGCACCAATTGACGGGGACTTCCGCGACGTAGGCGAGGCGAACACTATCGGGATCGTCGCCGCGATAAGTGGAAATCGGTTCCGCCTTTTTCGTCTGCGGGTTAAACCAGGAATTATAGATCTGAAGAAAAATCCATTGCGTCCAGCGATAGAATCTCGGATCTGCTGTGCTGATTTCGCGTTCCCAATCGTAGGAAAATCCGATGCGTTTCAGCTGCGTTTTGAACTTCGCGATGTTGTCGCGCGTCGTGACGGCGGGATGCAGGCCGGTCTTGATCGCATATTGTTCCGCCGGCAATCCGAACGCGTCCCATCCCATGGGATGCAAAACATTGAAGCCGCGCATCCGCTTGTAGCGCGCAATAATATCCGTCGCGGTATAACCTTCCGGATGTCCGACGTGCAAGCCGGCGCCGCTCGGATAAGGAAACATGTCGAGGATGTAGTACTTCGGTTTTTGAGGATCGAAGTTTTTCTCGCCAGGATTTGGCGCATGAAAGGCGCGACGCTCATCCCAGATCGTCTGCCATTTCGGCTCGATCTGATCGAAGGGATAAGGTTTACGTCGTTCGCTCATGCGGAAGAGGTGGACAGGATTAACGGGATTTGCAGGATTTCAACATTCCGCGTGATTCCCCTGCTCCTCGCAACCCGCAACGCGCATAAGACGCGCGAGTTCGCCCAGATTCTTGGAAGGGACTTTGTGGTCACGGATCTGACGAGCCTTGAAATTCCTGCAATCGAAGAAACCGGGCAGACTTTTGACGAGAACGCCGCGATCAAAGCGCTCACAATTTCAAAAAGATTATCGGGCTTCGTGGTAGCAGACGATTCTGGATTGGAAGTCGATGTGCTCGGCGGTGCACCCGGAATTTTTTCCGCCCGCTACTCGGGAGAAAACGCGAGCGATCACGAAAATATCGGCAAGCTTTTGCAGAAACTCGCAGACGCGCCGGATCGGCGCGCTCGCTTTCGTTGCGCGATCGTTTTAGCTCGCGCGGGCGAAACGCTGGCTATTTTTGCCGGAGAACTCGAAGGAACAATCTCGATTGAACCGCGCGGAAAAAATGGATTCGGATACGATCCGGTTTTCATCCCAACCGGACACGATCAGACATTCGCGGAACTCGGCCAGGAAATGAAAAATCGGATCAGCCATCGCGCACGAGCCATCGGACAACTACGAGCTTACCTAGAAGACTCGCTGTAGCCGCCGCCCTGTGGGCGGAGAGATATTGTATTAACGTCGCTCTCACGCTCGCCACAGGCGAGCGGCTACATAGATCGCACTAAGGCGTCGTGCCGGCTGCGCCTTGCGGTGCGGCCGTCTTGATCTGGTAACCGATCTTCTCAATACCGGCCGACCGAATTTTATCGAGCACATTAATGACGTCTCCGTGCATGGCGTTTTGCTCTGCGCTCAAGGAGACTTTGACGTCCTTGTTCGCTTTGAAGAGCCCGTAAAGACGGCCCATCACGTCATCCGAATTTACCGGCTGATTATCGAAGTAAATCAGATTCCCCTCCGTCACTCGAATCCGCACCGTGTCTTTGTTCGGATCCTGCGGTTGCACCGAAATGTTGCTCGGAAGATTGACCCGAATGCCTTTCATGTGCGTCTGGCTCAAGCTCACCATCATGAAACTGGCGAGGAGGAAGAACATGATGTCGATCAACGGAATGATCTCGATGCGCGCGTGCTTCTTCGGAATGGGTGATCGCATTCTCATAAGAAAAGCCCGCTAGTAGGACGCTCCGTTCATGGTGAAGGTAATCGGCGTTCGAACTTTGGAAACGGTCCCTGGTTTGAAGCGCCATCTGCGGAACGCACTCGTCGCAGCGTTATCCAAAATCGCATTGCCCGTGCTTACCGCCATGTCCGCGCTCGTGACCGATCCGCTGGAAGTATCGACCGTCATCACGCAAACACCGCTGCCGGTAATTTTCGAGCGCCGTGCTTCGTAGGGATATTCCGGACGCGGCGCGCTCACCGCCACGGCCTTGGCGGATGACATCGACATGGGCCCTGGGGCGCCGGCGGGTTTCGGTCGCGCGATTGGCGCAATCGGTTTGGTCGGCTTATCGCGTTTCGGCGGTGGCGTCGGTTTCTCCTCGACGAACTCCGGTACTTCGGTTGGTTCCGGTGGCGCTTCCGTCGGCTCAGGTTCCTGAACTTCTTCTGGCGGCGGTGTTGGCTCCGGCGAGGTTTGTTCGAAGGTCACTTCTGCAGCCTGATCGAGTTGCGAGATATCGGCCGGGGGCGGTTCCTCCGGTTTCAACGCGGCAATACCCACGGCCGTAGCATGAATCGCGACGGCCGCGCCGAAGGCAGCCCAGACGTGCCACTTCGGCGAAGGTTTGTAGAGCAATGGACCGACGGCCATATTAATTGCTGCCCGGTGCGGGCACCCCTTTCAATGCTTCACTCTTGATTTCAAATGCAATCTTGGTGAAACCAGTCGAACGAATCTGATCGAGCAATCGCGTCACATTTCCGTGTAAGGCTTCGCGATCGCCGCGGATAAAGATCTTGGGTTCCGGACGATCCTTGTTCGCTGCCCACTCCGCGTAGATGGGCTTCAGTTTTGCCGGGACGTCTTCGTAACTAATCCTCGCCTTATCCCAATAGATGTAACCGTCGCGATCGACCGAGAAGCTGTAGTAGTCTTTTTTCGATTGCGTTTGTCCCGACGCCCCCGTGGGCAGCGCCACCTTGATCCCCTTCATCGTCGTCTGGCTCAAGCTGACCATCATGAAGCTGGCCAGGAGAAAGAACATGATGTCGATGAGCGGAATGATCTCAATCCGCGCGTGCTTTTTGGGAATCGGAGAGGTGACTTCCATGGCCGCTATTTCGTCATCGCGGTGATGTCGAGATCACCTTTCTTTTGCGCTTCGAGCATAACTTCAAGGTTCGTCGCCGCGGTTTGCAGCTCGAACTCTAAGTTAGACACTCGAGAGGTGAAAAAGTTAAACGGAACCAGCGCGAAAATCGCGATGCCCAGACCGCAAGCAGTGGCGATGAGCGCTTCCGCAATACCGCCGGTCACCGCCGTCACAGCTAATTCTTCGTTGCCGAGGAAGCTGAACGATTTCATCAGACCGGTGATCGTTCCCAAGAGACCAAGCAACGGAGCGAGCGTGACGAGCGTGTCCATGACCACGAGAAATCTTCCCGCGCGTTTGATTTCGATACCGGCGGCAACTTGCAGCGCGCCTTGCAGCGAGGCGTGCTGGTGATTCAAACCATTCCACATCATACGCAGAATCGGATCGCGCGAACCGCGCGAGAGCCGCGAGGCTTCTGCCACGTCGCCATTTTCGATCGCGGTAAAGACTTTTTCGATGCGTTTCGGATCGCGGCGCATCCAGCGGCCGAGCCACCAGAAAATACGCTCCACCACCACGGCAATGGCGACGACCGACACGATCAAAATCGGCCACATGATCGGACCGCCGTGTTTGAACTTATCGACTAAATAATTTCCCGTGTCCGCAGGCGGCGGCGGAACGGTTGCGGCCGGCGAAGCGCTCGCCGCCGCGACGGGCGGCGCCACACTGGCTCCCATCGACGGGCTCATGCCGGGCGGCGGCGGGACAACTGGAACAGTGCCCGGAGGCGTCGCTGCCAAGCCCGGCGCGGTGCTGAGCGGAGCGGTCGCGGGCGACATGGTAACCGGAGCGGTCGCTGCAGGCATGGTCGTCGCCGGAGCCGACGCGGAAATAGCCGGCGATGTTCCAGCCGCGGGCGGCGGCGTGGTTTGCGCAAACAAATTCAGAGCGACAGGGAGGGCAACAAGAGAGGTGATAAGGAATTTTTTCATATGTTGAAGGAAAGGCTCACAGGCCGATCCGATGCATTTGTGGCAGTTGTCTGATATTTATTCGCAATGTCACAACGGCGAGTCGAGTAAATCTTTTCAGATAATCCGTTCGCGTTATGCACACTGCGACTTCCACCATTACTATTTCGCAGCAAAAAACTCTTCGGATGTAAAAGGAGCCAATCTAAATTTTTCTTTGTGCTCAATTATTTTTCTGCCAACGCCACTCGATTGCGCAGCGGTGGCCAACCGCTGATCTGCGCTTCCAATTCATCACCAGCCTGAATCGGCCCGACCCCGGAGGGCGTGCCGGTGAGAATGAGATCGCCGGGAAGCAGCGTGAGATTTTCGCTGGCGAAGGCGACTATTTCCGCGACCGAATAAATCATCTGGCTGGTGCGGGCTTGCTGCTTGATCACGCCGTTCTGCCGCAAAGTCAGCGGCACATCGGGGACATCGACCTCGGAATAAATAAACGGCCCGACCGGTGTGTAAGTGTCGAAAGATTTTGCGCGCGCGAATTGTTTTTCCGCATTCTGCAAATCGCGATCGCTAATGTCCTGCGCGACGGTGTAGCCGAAAACGTAGTCTAATGCGTCCGCTTTCGTCGCATTCTTCGCCTCCCGCCCGATGACGATGGCGAGTTCCGTTTCGAAATGCGTTTGATGTTCGGGATACGCGATCTCAATCGTGCCGTTCGGCGGCAGAAGAGAAGTCGGCGCCTTGAACCAGATCAACGGCGTGCCGAGCGGCGTGCGTTTCATTTCCGCGATGTGATCGGCGTAATTCAAACCGACCGCGATCACTTTGCTGGGCGCGACCGGCAGATCGAGAGTGACTTCGCCTAACGAGTAGTTCTCGCCGGTTTCCTTAAGCTCCACCCACGGAGCACTCGTTAGGCGAAAAACATTTTCTCCGCGCACTTCGCCGAAAAACTTCGTCCCATCGATTTTGAATCCGCCGAAAGTGCGCATCAGTTCTTTGCCGGTTGCGGCGCGATGGCCAGGAAATCGCGGACGTTTTTTTGCTCGCTAATATAGAGAGGACCTTTTTCGCGGCCGAACCAGAACGCGCTCGACGAACCGCCGTCCATATTCAGGGCGCGCGAAATTTTGAGGTCGGGAATGCAGAGAATTTCGGCGAGCTGGGCCAGGGTGACTGACGAACAGAACCCCAGCATCGCGCGATCACCTGACACGCTAACGAAAGTGCGCCGGGCCTCGCGCTCGTTATTCAAACCTGCAATCGGCTGGCCGCTTTCGACCAGAAATGGCCCGCACTGCCGGGCCGCGGCCGGCTTCGATTTCATAGAAAATTCCGCCGTCCGCTGGATTACGACACGGCCATCTTTCGCGCTGACCACGCCGCTCAAGAGTTTGGCTCGTTGTTGTGGCCTAACGAGTCGTCCATCGCTGATCGACAATCCGACCGGCGCGAACTCTGGATCGAAATAGCCACCGTTTATTCCGGCGAGACTATGCTCACGTGACATGACCGTGCCTAACGAGTCGTTGCCTTGCGGATTATCGATTACCTGCAAGGTCGCGGTCTTGGCGGAGAAAATTGCCAAATCCAAATTCGCGCGCAGGCCTTCCTCTCCGGCCGCCACTACGAGATGTCGATGTTCGATGCGCGGACCGGCCG
>JALZAX010000169.1 GCA_030948055.1 Verrucomicrobiota bacterium
CGCTCGTTTTCTTCTTGCGGGCATCATCCTTTATACCGCGGCGCGACTGAGCGGCGCTGCACGCGCGCGTTTAATTGATTGGCGCACCGCCGCGATCGTCGGCACCTGCCTGCTCGTGGGCGGCAATGGCGGCGTCACTCTTTCCGAGCAATACATCCCGTCCGGTCTGGCTGCGTTGCTCGTCGCCACCGTTCCGATTTACATCGCGCTCTTGAGTTGGTTGTTCGGAATGTCGCCCAAGCCGCGCGCGATCACTGCTGCCGGACTCACGGGCGGTTTCGTCGGGGTCGCTTTGCTCATTGGTCCGGCGTTGAAATTCTCGACGAACGACAAATCGCCGCAGGCGTGGATTGGCATGTTGATTCTGCTCTGCTCCTCGCTCATCTGGTCGGCCGGTTCCCTTTACTCGCGCCGTACCCACTCCACTGCGCCGCCGTTTCTGGCCGCTGCGCAGCAAATGCTTTGCGGCGGAACAATCCTCGTCCTTCTCGGAATCGTGACCGGCGAAGCCCGCCACTTCGATCCGCAGCAGATCACCTTGCACTCGTTAGGCGCTTTCGCCTATCTCGTGTTCGTCGGAGGCGTCGTCGGCTACGCCTCCTATGCCTGGCTTCTCCGTCATTGCGAACCGGCCAAGGTCGCAACCTATGCCTATGTGAATCCGATCGTTGCCATGATCCTTGGCACGGTTTTCGCCGGAGAAAGATTTAGCGGACGCACGATCATCGCCGCCGTCTTGATCATTGGCTCGGTCGCGCTTGTTATTACAAGAGGCCAGATCAATTCGGCTAAGCGGTCCTAGCGACAATCTTCTTGTCACCCGCGGCGCAACGGACGCACGCTGGCGAGTATGAAAACCTCCATGGCAGTAGCTGTTATCCTGGGAGTCTGCCCGATCTTCGCGGGCCTAGCAGTTGCGCAAGATCCGGTGAAAATGGCGCCGCGCATGAACAAGGTGGTGCTTGATAACGAGAAGGTGCGCGTGCTCGACGTCACGCTGAAAACGGGCGAGCAGATGCCGATGCATCAGCATCCCGACAACATCCTCTATGTCATCAAGGGCGGAAAAACGAAGGCCGTGAGTATGCAGGGCGTTCCGACCGAGCGGGAATTCAAAGATGGCGAATGCACCTTCCGCACCGCCGAGACCCACGCGATTCAAAACACCGACACACACGACATTCACGTGATCAACGTCGAGCTGAAGGAGCCGAAGAAATAATTATTCGGTGCGCAACGCGACCATGGGATTGATCCGCGTGGCGCGCCGCGCCGGCAGCCAGGTGGCCAGCATCGCCGCGCCGGCGAGAATGATTGGCGCAATCGTGAACGCGAGCGGATCGAGCGCACCGACATCGTAAAGAACGCCGCTGAGCAATTTGCCGGTGCCGGCTGCCAGCAGCAAACCAATCACGACTCCGCTGCAAAGCATGACCAGACCTTCGCGCAAAATCATCCATTGCACGGTCTGGCGTTGCGCGCCCAGCGCCATGCGAATGCCGATTTCACGCGTGCGGCGCGCGACGGAATAAGCTTTCACTCCGTAAACGCCGACCACCGCGAGACCAAGTGCAAGTCCGCCGAAAACGCTGAACAACGTGGCGCCCGCGCGCACGATCCAGAGTTCGAAATTACCGTCGAGATGTTGCGCAAAGGATCTCAATTCCATTACCGGAATTGCGCCATCAACTTCGCGCACAGTGCGGCGCAGGAGATCGGTCGTCGCGCTCGGATCACGCGCAGCATTTGGCGCAAAGCGGATGTGGAAGAAAACGTTGCTCTGGAATCCACCGGCGAACGGAAGGTAAATTGCGCCCTTGGAATCTTTTTCGAAAAGACTGTGACGCGTATGCCGAACAATCCCGACGATTTCGAGCGGGCGTCTTGCTTCGCCCCGTCCTTCTTCGAACGAGCCGGCACCTTTGTCTCCTCCGCCTTTCGTCTTTGGTGCATCCTTGGCGGCGAATTGAATTTGCCGGCCAAGCGCATCGCCTTCGGGCCATAATTTTTTCGCGAGCACTTCATCGATGATTGCAACATTCGCCGTGGTCTGATGCATCGACTCCGCGGTTTCAAACGCCCGACCGCGGAGTAACGGAATGCCGATAGTCGCGAAATAATTTGCGCCTACGCTGTTCCAGTTTGCTCCGAAGGCGAGACCATCGGCCGCGGTCGCCGGCTTCGAATCCGGGGCCGGATTCGCTCCACCGCGCTGCACGCTTTTGTCCATAGTTACCATTCCAAAGGGAACGGTCGCGGCGATGCTGGCGCGTTCGACGCCAGGCAAGGCCGACAATTTTTCTTCGATCGTGCGATAGAGATCCTGCGACCGCGTTTGATCGTAACCCGCGAGACTTCCATCCACTTCGAGCAAATAATTTGTGCTTATCTGCAAACCGGTATCGACCGACGCCGCTTTGCCCGCGCCGCGAATGAAGAGCGCGGCTGCGGTAAGAAGGGCGAGCGAAAATGCGATCTGCACCACGACGAGTGGATTGCGCGGGAGAAATTTCCAATGACGCAGCGTCGCGTCTTCGCCGGCGTTTTCTTTCAAATCTTCGACAACGGCGGCTTTGGATAATTTGATCGCGGGTCCGAGCGCGAAGGCGAGCGTTCCAATAACACAGAAGGAAAAAGTCGCGACGAAAAGAGAAACACTTGGCCCACCCTGCCAGACGATATCGACTGGGAGCATTTTGCCTAACGAGACCACAAGTAAGTCTGACGACCACAGGCCCAGTACCAAACCAACTCCTCCACCGAGGAGCGCGAGAACAAAACCTTCGATCAAGAGTTGCTTAACAATTCGCCAACGGCTGCCGCCGAGCGCGAGACGAATGGCGATTTCTTTCCGGCGCGCGGTGCCGCGTGCGAGCAACATGTTCGCGAGATTCAAGCAAGCGACTAACAACACAACGCCGGCCATGCCGAATAACATCGGTGCCATCATTTTCACTTCGCCATCGCCGGACGGGGCCGTGCTTGTCGCAAAACGCGAGACCGACGTGGTCATGAAGGTCTGATCTTTTTGTTCCACCGGATACGCTTGTTCGAGGTTCGCCGCCAAAGTTTTCAGAGCCGGGTCCGCCGCCGCGGCAGTCGTTCCCGTTTTCAAACGCCCGAAGAGAAGCAACTGCGTGCCGGTGCGATCGCCCAGCGCGGTGCGATTGTCCGACTCGAAATCGTTCGCAACCGTGTCATAGACGCCGAGCGGCAAAAAAACTTCCGGCCCGAAGAGCTGCATCGTGCCGGTAAATCCTTTCGGCAAAATTCCGACGACCGTGTAAGGCCGGCTGTTGACGATAATCTGCGAGTTCAGCAGCGCTGGATTTAATCCCTGCTTCGCCCAGTAGCTGTAACTAACAATCGCGACCGCGGCGTTCGTGCCCGGCTTTTCTTCGTCCGGTAAGAATACGCGTCCCTGCATCGGCATGATGCCGAGAACCGAAAAATAATTTGAGCTAATTATGTCGGCGAAGGTGCGCCGCGTATTCGCTTTATCGCCGACTCCGACCATGGCGAGATTGTGCGCCATCACGCCGGAGAACACGCCGTTCTGCTCTCGGATGTCGAGGTACGTCGGATAAGAGAATCCGCGGAAGGTCTTCGGATTTTTTTTGTCCTGCGAAAAGATCTGCACTAGGTCGTTAGGCGCCGCGAAGGACGGGGGCAGAAACAACATCGTGTTCAGCAAACTGAAGATGGCGGTGTTCGCGCCGATGCCGAGCGCGAGAACGATGACTGCAGCGATGGTGAAGCCCTTGGCCTTCACCAGCTGCCGAAGCGCAAACCGGAAATCGTGTAACATAAGTTACCGATGTGATGCCGCCTGCGCGGCGTTCGGATTCAATTAATCTGTTTCGGTCGTCGCCTGCACGGCGGCGGCGCGATCGAAAACGCGCGCGATCATCCCGGGAGCAGTCGATGATTCGGGCGCGTACGCTATCGGCGGTTGGCCTTTCGCTTTCAGAGCGTCGTTCACTTTCGGCAACTCCTGCGTATTCACTTGCGCGAATTCTTTCGTCACATCATCCAGCTCACGTTTAAGCGCATCGATGTAGGCGATCTGATAATCGCCCGGCTTTCCTTCGTAACTCAGGAGCGCGCCGTAAAGTTGATCGGTGTGTTCGCGCAAACGTTCTTCGCCGGTGATCGCGCCACCTTCAGTGGGGGCCACGATTTGTTTGCGCACCGCGTCCACTTTCTTGTCGAAATCTTCCAGCGTTTTGCGCGACTCGTCGCCTTCCGGCAACGCCTTGGCGCTTTTCGCGACCGCCGCGCGCAACGGGATGATGCGATCCATCAACGCGCTTTCCGCATCGAATAATGCGCGCACTTTCATGGCGGCGTCGTATTGCGCTTTGCGATCGGCCACGGTGAATTTCGAACGCCGATCCAAACCAATCGCGAGTTTCGTTTCGTAAACTTTTCCGTTCTTCGTCATGCGAATGGTGTAAGTCCCGGGCAAAACGCGCGGCCCGCGAATGCCTGCTTGCGCGATTTGCGCGGCCGGCGGAACACGCGGCGGTTTTTCGCGCATGCTCCACATGACGCGATTAAGCCCGGGACGTTTGCTCGCGGGCAATTCATCGATCACGCGACCCGAGGGATCGAGCACTTCGATTTTCAGTTTGCCGAAAAGATGACGTGAGCGCTGGTAATACATAATGACCGCGGCATCGGGCGGATTATCGCCAGTGAAAACCGCATCGCCATTCGCCCAGCCGCCGTTGCCTTCGATACGTTGCTGCACCGGGCGCGCCTGCACGAAGGCTGCTTCTTCGCCGAGAATCTGCGGGGTCAACGCGCGCAACGGCGTGATGTCATCCACAATCCAAATGCCGCGACCATGCGTGGCGAGGACAAGCTCGTTCTCGCGCGGTTGAATCGCGATATCGCGCACCGCCACCGCCGGGAAATGATTGCCTTTGAATTGGGCCCAGTTCTTTCCGTCATCGACCGAAATGTAGAGACCAAACTCAGTCCCGAGAAAAAGCAGGTCAGGCTTCACGACATCTTCTTTGATGACGTGCGCATAACCTTGAATGCCGCTCAGCTCTTTCGGACTAACGAGTGGTTGCCATGTCTTTCCGAAATCGCTCGTCTTGTAAACGTATGCAGTGTGATCGCCAAAAGTGTGGCGATCAAATGTCGCGTAGGCCGTGCTTGGTTGATAGCTACTCGCCAAGATCGAACTGACCCAGGAATTCTTCGGGAGGTCTGGAATGTTGCCGACAACATTATTCCACGTTTTCCCACCGTCGCGCGTCAATTGCACGTTGCCGTCATCGGTTCCGCACCAGATGAGATTTTTGTCCTTGGGCGATTCAGAAATCGAATAAATCGTCGTGTGCATTTCGGCCGCGGAATTGTCGACCGTGATGCCGCCGGATTGTTCCTGCTTCTGCTTCTCCGGATCGTTCGTCGTCAGATCGGGCGAGACGCGATCCCAATGCTGTCCATGATCGCGTGAGCGAAAAAGAAACTGCGCACCCATGTAGATGGTACCCTTCTCATTCGGCGAAAGCGCCATCGGCGTGTTCCAATTCCAGCGCAGCTTTTCTTTGTAGTTAGGTGCGGGCTGAATGTTGCGCGCTTCGTGCGTGCGACGGTGCACGCGACCGACGATGCCGCCCTGATATTCCGCGTAGATGTAATCCGGATCAGCTGGATCGGGAAAAACGTAAAAGCCGTCGCCGTTGAAAACATTTTCCCACTGCGCGTTGTTGATCCCGCCGGGGTATTGCGATGCGCCGACCCAACAACTGTTGTCCTGCAATCCGCCGTAAACCTTGTACGGATCGTTGTCGTCCACGCTCACGTGGTAGAACTGCGAAATCGGCAGATTATTTCCTTTCCACCATTTGCTCCCGCCATTGAAGGAGTACCACATGCCGCCGTCGTCGGCGGAAAAGACGGTTTGCGGATTTGTCGGATCAATCCAGACATCGTGCACGTCGCCATGCGCGCCCTGAAATCCGCCGACGGTCGCGAAACTTTTTCCACCGTCTTCACTCTTGATCAGGGCGCCGTCGGTCTTGAAAAGAATGTCGGGATTTTTCGGATCGACGATCAGGTTCGAGAAATAAAACGGAC
>JALZAX010000170.1 GCA_030948055.1 Verrucomicrobiota bacterium
GCGGCGGGATTCGTTCGCTTAATGTCGCGTTGCGCCAAATGCTCGATCTCTTCGTATGCCTGCGGCCGGTGCAGTATTTCAAGGGCGTCCCCTCTCCCGTGAAACATCCCGAGAAGGTGGACATGATTATTTTCCGGGAGAACACGGAGGATATTTACGCTGGCATCGATTACGCCGCGGGGAGTGAGGAATCGAAAAAGATCCTGGCGTTTTTGCAGAAGGAATTCCCCAAGGGTTTCGACAAGATTCGTTTCGGGACAAAGGAGAAAGCGGCGGAATTTTGGAAACGTGTGGGCGCGCCGGAAAAGGATGATGTGATGGTGGGCATCGGCATCAAACCGGTTAGCCGTTCCGGCAGCGTGCGTTTGATTCACAGCGCGATCAGTTATGCGATCCAGAACCAGCGCAAGAGCGTGACGATGGTGCACAAAGGCAACATCATGAAATTTACCGAAGGCGCGTTTCGTGATTGGGGCTATGAGATCGCAAAAAGCTACTTCGGTGCGGAAGAAATCGACGGTGGTCCGTGGTGCCGCATTCCGATGGGGAAACCGGGCGCGGGCATTATCATTAAGGACGCCATTGCCGACATCACCTTGCAGCAAATTCTCACGCGGCCGGAAGATTTCGATGTCATCGCGACTTTGAATTTGAACGGCGATTACTTGAGTGATGCGCTCGCCGCGCAGGTGGGAGGCATCGGTATCGCGCCTGGCGGTAACATTAACTACATCACCGGCCACGCCGTTTTCGAAGCGACCCACGGCACCGCGCCGAAGTATGCGAATCAGGATAAAGTGAATCCGGGTTCCGTTGTTCTCTCCGGCGAGATGATGTTCCGCTACATGAACTGGACGGAAGCGGCCGATCTAATCATCAAAGGCCTGAATGGCGCGATCGCGAGCAAACGCGTCACCTACGATTTCGCGCGCTTGATGGACAACGCGACGGAGATCAAGTGCTCCGAGTTCGGTCAAAACATTATCGACCACATGTAGGTGATGGACGCCACGGCGAGCGTCCCCCCAATGAATGTTTCGTCCACGCAGCCGACTCAAGTGACCCAGGAGGGGAATATTGGAGGGACGGGCGCTGTCCCGTCCCAAACGGCACGTCTTGCGCGCGCGCATCCAACTCATCAGCCGGTTGTCGAGCGATTCAATACTGCAATCATCGTGTTTCTAACGGTTTGCTCGAAGGACAGAAAACCAATCCTTTCTCAGGACGATGTGCATCAACTGCTCCGAGATTCTTTTAATGCGGCCGAGTCCTGGGTAGTCGGGCGTTACGTCGTCATGCCAGATCACATTCATCTCTTTTGCGCGCCGGGAGACCTGATGGTTCAGCCGCTAGCGCAGTGGGTGAGTTACTGGAAATCGCACGCTGCACGGCATTGGCCGCGGCCTAACGAGTCTCCGATTTGGCAACGACATTTCTGGGATACCCAATTGCGCCGCGGCGAGAATTATGATCAGAAATGGGATTACGTGATCGATAATCCGGTTCGAGCAAGATTGGTCGAGAAGGCGGAAGACTGGCCATACGCAGGAGAATTACATGAGCTCCGCTGGTGATGGAGGGACGGGCACCGTCCCGTCCCAGACGGAAACAGATCTCGGACGGCACGGCGGCCGTCCCTCCATGTGGTCGCGGTTCCAAAAATATTTCCTCGCTTACGAGGAGCTCGGTTTTTCGATCGATATCAGCCGGATGCGTTTTCCGGATGATTTTCTGTCGCGCAGGCAACCGCTCGCCGAGCGCGCTTTCGCGGCCATGGATGAACTCGAAGCCGGTGCGATTGCGAACCCTGACGAGCAACGCATGGTCGGGCACTACTGGCTACGCGCCCCGGAGCTTGCGCCTAACGAGCAGTTGCAACAGGATATCTCGCACACGAATCGACGGATTAAGGAATTCGCCGCACGCGTCCACGCGGAGAAAAAATTTCGCAACCTGCTCCTGATCGGAATTGGCGGGTCATCGCTCGGGCCGCAGTTTGTCGCAGATGCGCTCGGCTCGCCGTCCGATCGTCTGAAGCTATACTTTTTCGATAACACTGATCCGAACGGATTCGATCGGGTCTTCGCGCAGCTTCACGACTCGTTAGGCGCGACCCTCGTTGTCGTCATCTCGAAGAGCGGCGGGACGAAAGAGACGCGGAACGGCATGCTGGAGGCGGAAGCGCGATTTCGCGCGGCCGGACTTCAGTTTGGTGAACATGCCGTGGCGGTGACCGGTGTGGATAGCGAACTCGACCGCTACGCAAAGTCTAACAAGTGGTTGGAGCGCTTTCCCATGTTCGATTGGATCGGCGGACGGACCTCGGTCATGAGCGCGGTGGGTTTGCTGCCGGCAGCGTTGCAAGGAATCGACATCGATCGCTTTCTCGCCGGGGCCGCTGCCATGGACAAAAAAACGCGCGAGAAAAACGCGCTGCGCAACGCCGCCATGTTGCTGGCGCTCATGTGGCATTACGCCGGAAATGGTCGGGGGCAAAAGGACATGGTCATCCTGCCTTACAAGGACCGTTTGCTTCTCTTTAGTCGCTACTTGCAACAGCTCGTCATGGAGTCGTTAGGCAAGGAACGCGATCTGGATGGCAACGTCGTCCATCAAGGGATCGCGGTTTACGGGAACAAAGGTTCCACCGATCAGCATGCCTACGTGCAACAGTTGCGCGATGGCGTCTCAAATTTCTTTGTCACCTTTATTGAAGTGCAAAAGGACCGCGCCGGAAAAGCATTTGAGGTGGAACCGGGCGTGACGAGCGGTGATTACCTGCACGGTTTTCTCCGCGGCACACGAACCGCGCTTTACGAAAACGGACGCGAGTCGATTACAATCGCGATTTCCGAGGTGAATGCCTTTAACATCGGCATGCTGATTGCGCTTTATGAACGCGCGGTTGGTTTCTACGGATCGCTCGTCAACATCAACGCCTATCATCAGCCGGGTGTTGAGGCGGGTAAGAAAGCCGCCACTGGGGTGCTGGAATTGCAGCGGCGTTTGCAGGAACAGCTCGGGGCTCGCGCAGAAACTGCCGAAGAGCTGGCGCAGAAACTTGGGTCCGATCCGGAAGATGTTTACCACGTTCTGCGACATCTGGCGGCGAACGATTCCACGATCACTCATAGCCTCGGCGAAAACCCAGGGGCCGATAAGTTTTCACGAAAGTAGCGAGGGGCTACTTTCGATGCATACTGTGGGCGAATTCCGCGCCCGATGTCGCAACCGTCCAACCCCAACAACCAAGCGGACACCCTGCAGATACCGCTGTCGCGTGTCATCGGTTTCGTCAGGCAACTGAGCCATGACCTGCGGAATCATCTCAATGCCGCGGAGCTGCAGGCCGCCTACATGAATGAGGTGACGACTGATGCGGAAATGAAAAGCGAAGTGCTAAGGCTGCGCGGAATGTTTTCCGATATGGGAAGCAGCCTGCAAAAACTTAGTGGCGCACTGGCGGAGATAAGATTGACACCAATGCCATACGAGGCCCCCGCCTTTATGGAAGATTTGCGGAGCAGACTACAATCGCAATTTCCAGAGGAAGCAAAGTCAGTGCAATGGACTGTCGAAGTGGAAAAGGCCCAGCTGAATATTGACCCGCAAAACCTGCAGGCGGCGTTCCTGGAACTTTTCGGAAATGCATTTCAACACAGCCGGAGCAAGGAAGCGATGGAAGCCAGCGCTGCCATTACGGCGAGCGAATTTATTTTCACCCTGCGTGAACCGAAGACTCAGTTTGAGGGCTCCACCGACAAATGGGGCCACGAACCTTTCGCCAAAGTCATGCACGGACATTATGGCCTTGGACTCCATCGAGCGCGTTCTATCATCGAGGCCCATGGCGGCCAATTTGAAGCCCAGTTTGATCCGGCTCGCGCCTCTCTCTTTACGACGATCGCGCTGCCAATTCATCAGGTCTAACGAGTCGTCAGAGCGGAAATCACGATGACCGCGGAGAACCGGCGCATTCTGATCATCGACGACGAGCGGCCGATTCTGCTCACGCTCGAAGCACTTCTCAGCCGGTATGGATATCAAGTCGAAGCGGCGAGCACCGCGGCGCAGGGTCTGCGCGCGCTCAAGAATAATTCGCCCACGGTTGTTCTCCTCGATCTGCAATTGCCGGACGCGCAAGGGTTGGAAATGCTCGAGCAGATCAAACGGGAGCACGCGGAAACTCAGGTCATTATTTTAACTGCACACGATTCGCTCAACAACGCGATCGAATCGATCAAGCGTGGCGCTTACCATTTCATTAGCAAACCATACGCGCCGGAGGAATTACTCAGCCTGATTGAAAAGGCGATGGAAAAACAATCGCTTCTTCGCGAAACGGAAGAGCTGCGCGAGCGCACGCAGCAACTTGAGCGACGACTGGAAATTGCCGAGACGCGGCTTGCGCCTGTCTTTAAGAGCAAGGCGATGCAGGAAATTCATGAGCTGATCGAGGCCATGGCTCCTTCGGATGCGAATGTGCTCGTTACGGGCGAGAGCGGCGTCGGCAAAGAAGTGATCGCGAATGTGATTCACAGTCGCAGCCGACGCGCCGATAACCCCATGGTGAAACTGAATTGCGCCGCCTTTCCGCAAACGATGATCGAATCGGAATTATTCGGTTACGTGAAAGGCGCCTTCACTGGCGCGATGCACGATTTTCCCGGAATGATTGCGGCCGCTGCGGGTGGCACACTTTTTCTGGACGAAATTTCCGAGATGCCCTTGGAATTGCAGACACGTTTTTTGCGCGTCTTACAGGAACGCGAATACCGCTCGTTAGGCAGCACGAAAACTTTGAAGGCCGATTTCCGCGTGATCGCAGCGACGAATCGACCGGTCGCGCAGGCGCTGGCGGAAAGCCGGCTGCGGGCCGATCTTTATTACCGGATCAATACTTTTCAAATCGAGGTTCCACCGTTGCGCGAACGCAAGGAGGACATCCCGCCACTGGTCGCGTCTTTCGTGAAACAGTTTGCGCAACAAATGGGGAAACCCGAACCGGAAATCGCGCCGGAAGCATTTCAGAAATTGCTCGATTACACCTGGCGCGGGAACGTGCGCGAATTACAAAACACTATCGAGTACGCAGTGGTGCTCGCGCGCGCGGGCACAATTGGGATCAAAGAATTACCCGTCGAAGTGCAACTGCCGTCCGTTTTACAAAGCAGCACACACGCGTCGCCGACGCACAACGGCGGCGGGGTGCAAAGCCTGGATAATCTTGAACGCGAAGCGATCTTGCAGGCCCTCGCGCAATCGCATGGCAACAAGAAAAAAGCCGCGCAGCTTCTCGGCATCCAGCGCCCCACGCTTTACAACAAGATGAAGCGGCACGCGATCCAGCTCTGACGCTGATTTTGTAGCGGCGGTCTATGACCGCCGATTCTGGCGCCTCTTTCGGCGGTCATAGACCGCCGCTACAATAACTGCGATGTCCCGGCACCTCGATAAGGTTCTCGCGCATGCGGAGCGGCAACTCCCACCTGCCGGCGGCGCGGGCCCGACGGAGGTCCTGCCGCTTTATAAAAAATTTCTTCGCATCGAAGAGCATCGTTTGCGCTTGAAGCACCAGGCCGGTGGCGGTGGCCGTGAAATTTGCGCGCGGCGCCGTGATCTCATCGACATCCTGCTGCAACACGGGTATGCGGCAGCCGATTCTTTTGCACGGCAGCAAAAAAAACTTTCCCCCACTCCGTTGACTCTGCTCGCGCTGGGCGGTTATGGCCGCGGCGAATTAAATCCCTCGAGTGATGTCGATGTGATGTTTCTGCATAACAACAGCCGCGAGCAAGTTTCACCTTACGCCGCACAAGTCATCGAACAGGTGTTGTACTTGCTTTGGGACATCGGTTTTAAAGTCGGCCATTCCACGCGCTCGGTGAAGGGTGCGATCGCGCAAGCGAACAAAGACATGCTGACGAAAACGGCCATGCTGGAAGCGCGCTACCTCGCCGGCGATCAGGAAGTCGAAGCCCTTTTTCGGACCCGCTTCCGCGCGAAGTGCGTCGATGGTTACGAACGGCATTACGTGGAGTTGCGCATGCACGATCAGGCGGAGCGCCACGCCAAGTTCGGCAACAG
>JALZAX010000171.1 GCA_030948055.1 Verrucomicrobiota bacterium
GGGAGGTGCCGCGGCCTTTTCATTTCAGGGGCGAATCTGCCATGGCATGTCCGGCAATCCAACCGGTCGTCCAGGCCGATTGAAAATTGAAGCCACCGGTGATGCCGTCGATATCGAGCAGTTCGCCCGCGAAATAAAGATGCGGCACGATGCGGCTCTCCATGGTTTTGAAATTCACTTCCGACAAACGAACACCTCCGCAAGTCACGAACTCGTCTTTGTTCAGCGACTGTCCATCAACCTCGACCTCAGTAGTTGTTAGTTGCCTAACGAGTGCAAGAGAGTCCTGCCGGGAGAAGGTTGTCCAGCGTGTGTCGTCTCCCACGGATGCTTGCCTAACGAGTTCTTGCCAAAGACGTGCGGGCAACGAAGCCATTGGCGAGTTTGCGACCAATTTGTTGGGCTGTGTGACGCGGCGTTGCTGAAATTCAGAGGCGATATCGTTTTCCTTAAGTTGTGGAAGCCAATTGATTCGCAGAGTGAACTTATAGTCACGCGCCGCCAGAACTCGCGCTCCCCAGGCGGAAATTCGCAGGACGACCGGACCGCTCACGCCGTTGTGCGTAATAAGAATCGGACCACGTTCGCGAAGCTTGGTTTCGAGAACAGCAAGCTCGACTTCGCCGGCAGAAACTCCCGGCAATGAACGCAACCACGGCGTCGCGACGTGCAAAGAAAAGAGTGACGGCACCGCCGGCTCGACCGTGTGGCCTAACGAGTACGCGATCTGCGCGCCGGGAGCATTGCGCGCGCCCCCGGTCGCGAGCAGCAAACGGTCGCACATGAGCGCATCTCCATTCGCCAAGGTCAGTTCAAATTCACCACTCGTTAGGCGACGCGCTTTCTCCACGCCCGTCCGCAGCAGCAATTTTACTCCGGCCGTTTTCGCTTCGAAGAGCAGGCAATCGATCACGGTTCCGGACGAATCGGTGACGGGAAAAATCCGGCCATCTTCTTCGGTTTTCAGCCGGACGCCATGGTGTTGAAACCATGCCATTGTGTCTTCTGCGGAGAAACGATGGAGCGCGCCGATCAGCGCGCGTTCGCCACGCGGATAACGACTACTGAAAGTGCGCGGATCGAGCGGCGCATGCGTGACATTGCAGCGTCCGCCGCCAGAGATGCGGACCTTGGTCAGGAAATTCGAGCCGCGTTCGAGAATGCGAACGTCGTTTTCTGGTTTCGCGCGCGCGCAGGCGATGGCGGCGAAAAAGCCAGCTGCGCCGCCGCCGACAATAATGATCCCTTCCGCCACTCGTTAGACCACGTCGATTTCCATCTCGCGCAATCGGCGTGTGAGCTCGCGTGCATTCTTGATCGCGAAGGCATCACGATCGTTATCGAAATAGATCCACGCTTCCCGGGCGCGGCTCGCGCGGATTTTCTCGGCCCAGGCGGCTAACTCTTCGCCGCTGTAATCATGTCGATACCAGCGACTGCGGCCATGCAATCGAAGGTAAATGGTATCGCTGGTTTTGATCAGATCGTCGGGCAATCGCGGCGCGCTCACTGTGCAAAAAATTAATCCACGCTCTTTGAATGCATCGTAAACGCGTTCGCGCCACCAGCTCGGGTGACGAAATTCCACTGCATTGCGATGTTGCGGATCGAACTGGCGCACGATGCTCTGCAAACGCGACGCGGTATAGCGATAGCTCGGCGGAAATTGAAAGAGAAAACAGCCAAGCTTCGGTCCGAGAATTTCTGAGAACTTACAGAATTCCTCGACCAGCATGCGTGTGCGCACGAGACGCATCTCGTGTGTGATGAGGCGATTCACTTTGACGGAGTAACGAAAGTTTTCCGGCGCATTGCGCACCCAGGATTTCACGGTCGCGATCTTCGGCCATTTATAGAACGGCGCGTTCAATTCGACGGTGTGAAAATTTTCCGTGTAATGTTTGAACCAGCCATCGGTTCTTTTCGTGTCGGGATAAAAAATTCCGCGCCAATGCCAATAGAACCAACCTGAACAGCCGATGTGCGCTTTCATTGCAGAAAATGTAAAGGCGCGTGTCCTAACGCGCAGGGCAAAAAGTTGCGGCTGAAGACAGCCGCCGCTACACCGGCTTGACCGGTGTCACGGATTTCGGCAGCCTCGCGGGTCATGAACTCTCTTAGTCGCTACGCGGGCACGGTTTACTGCATCATGCGAATCATCATCGGCCTTCTCTTCGCCTGTCACGGCGGACAAAAGATTCTGAATTTTCCACCTGCGGCCCAGCCGCATCCGCTCGACACGCTCGGCTTGGTCGGCGGCTACATCGAATTAATCTGCGGTTTCCTGATCGCGTTCGGTTTCTTCACGCGCCCCGCCGCCTTTCTGGCCAGTGGCATGATGGCGGTGGCGTATTTTATGGTGCACGCCAAGGGCAATTTCTTTCCCATTGTTAATCGCGGCGAGGCGGCAGTGCTGTATTGCTTCGTTTTTCTGTTCATCTTTTTCCACGGTGCGGGTTGGCTGAGCCTGGATGCCATGATTTGGAAATCCAAGGTCGCCGCGGAAATAAAGGTCTAACGAATGAACCGGATCGCAGTTGTCTTGCTGATCTGCGGCCTGAGTGCGACGGCGCACGCGCAGGATTGGGCAAAGCCCCGCCTGAATAATTCGCCGCGTCATGGCGAGTGGGTGGAATACAAATCCGGCGAGCGGACCATAAAAGCTTTCGTGGTTTATCCGCAGGAGAAAACGAAAACGGCCGTAGTCATTGTCATCCACGAAATTTTCGGCCTGACCGATTGGGTCCGCGGAGTTTGCGATCAACTGGCCGAGAATGGCGTGATCGCAATCGCGCCCGACTTGCTCAGCGGCCAGACGTTTGATGACGTGGATGGCGCGCGCAAAGCAATTTCGGCTTTGCCAAAACAGCAAGTCGTGGCCGATCTGAATGCGACCGCGGATTATGCGATGAAAATTCCGGCTGCGAACGGGACGGTGGCGGTGAGCGGATTTTGCTGGGGTGGCGGATGGACTTTTGGTTATGCCAGCCAGAATCCGAATCTAAAAGCAGCCTATTCGTTTTACGGGCAGGCGCTCGATGAACCCGCTGAAATCGCCAAAATACCCTGTCCAGTTTACGGCTTCTACGCCGAGAAAGACGAACGCGTGGACGCGACCATCCCGAGGGCGCAAGAGTTGATGAAAGCCGCGAACAAGAAATACGAGCCGGTGATTTACGCCGGGGCGGGACACGGTTTCATGCGCGATGGCGAATCGCCCGAAGGCACGCCGGAAAATAAGAAGGCTCGCGACGACGCCTGGGCGCGTTGGAAGACGCTGCTGAAGCAGCTGTGATTTTTAGACAGGATTAACAGGATTTTTCAGGATTCGGAAAAGACCCAATCCTGTTCATCCTGTAAATCCTGTCTGTCTTATTTTTTTGCGCCTTCGATTTCATCGGCCAACGCATTCGCGTCGTAAACTTTTCGCAACGCTTCGGTGATGGCGGCGGAATCGACGCTCACGGCGCGCGCTTGTTTGTCGGAAAAAATGCAGTCGAGGACTAACGACTGAATGTTTCCGTCAAAAATGATGCCGACAAATTCATTGTCTTTATTCACCACCGGACTGCCGCTATTTCCGCCGATGATGTCGGCGTCGGTCACGAAATCGAACGGTGTGTTGAGATTGAGTTTCGATTTCCGATCGAGCCAGCGTTTCGGCAAATCAAAGGGCGCCTCATTGTTATGCTCGGTGTTGCGCTGATAGAGACCGGCGAAATTCGTCAGCGCGGGAATTTGTTTACCGTTCTCTTCGTAACCGCGCAACGGCCCGTAAGATAAGCGCAGCGTAAACGTCGCGTCGGGATAGTTACTCGTGCCTTCGACTGCAAAACGCGCATTGGCGATTTCTCCATAGGCCTGCTGTTTAATTTCGTCCTGCGTCTCGAACGCCTTGCGGGCTTCGCGGGCCGTCTCCTCGACCATTTGTGCCAGCTCGATCATCGGATCTCTTGCTGCGGAGACTGCGGCCGCGCCGCCTTCGTAAAGTTGTTTGCGGAACGCGACATCTTTTAGCTTTGTTCCCTTCACCAGCTCAGCCGCGCGATCGGCCGGCGATTTTCCACCCAGGACTTGCTGCACGAGTTCTTCACCGGCGCCGAAGAAGGAGGCGAAGTCGGTGAGCGAATCAGCCAAAGTTAGTTGCTCGAGATCGTCGTAAATGGGCTGGCTGGAAAAAAGATCCAGCTCGAGCGATTCACGATTGCTGTCGCGAAATTCCGGAAAGCGTTCGCCATTCGGCTTGGGTCGTTCTTCGCCGGCACGGAGGAGACGGCGCGCGTATTTGAAGAGCGTGCTGTTAAAAGCGCGCGGTGCGCGGTAGCTCGCAGTGAGTTTTCCACTGCCGATTTCAAAGTAATGGAAGACCGAGGAGATTTTGCCGATCTCTTCATTGGCTTGTTTGATTCGCTCGTAAGCCTCAAGCGCGCCTTTCAATTTCGAATCGCCATTCATCGCGCCCTGTAATCGCTTTTCGCGATCTTCGATTGCACTCCAGATTTCCGGATCGAGCAGCGCCGCCTGATAACCGTTGTAACGCTTCCGATTATTCTGGATTCCAAAAAGATCTTCCCGCGCCCGTCGCGCATTTTCAAAACTGCGCGCGGCGAATGAACTGAGCGCAACTTCGCGCCGGACGAACATACTCAGCAGATATGGAACCTCGTCGTCGCGCGTGTCGGCTAGTTCATCGGTGGTCAATTGCCGGTCGGTCTTACCCGGATGACCGCTAACGAAGGTCAGTTCGCCGTCACTCGGACCCTTCGCATTCCATTTCAAGAAATGTTCAGGCTTGGCCGGCTGGCCATTTTCGTAAGCGCGGAAAATACAGATATCGAGATCGAAACGCGGATACTCGAAGTTGTCCGGATCACCGCCGTAAAATGCAACTTGCTGTTCCGGCGCAAAAACTAAGCGCACATCGTCATAACGTTTGTAACGATACAAATTGTAAACGCCACCTTGATAGAGCGTGACCACGTCGGAGCGCAGACCGGTCTTGTCTTTGCTTTCTTTCTCGATGGCTGCGATGGCCGCGGCGCGCGCCTTACTCGCGTCCTCCGGCGCCATACCGGGCTGAACGGCGGCGGTGACACGCGCGGTCACATCTTCGATCGAGATCAAAACATTGAGCTCGAGGTCGGTCGCTTTCGGTTCGTCTTTTTGCGTCTTGGCGTAGAAGCCGTCGCGCACGTAATTGTTTTTCTCGCTCGAAAGTTTCTGCAGCGTATCGAGGCCAACGTGATGATTCGTAATCGCGAGACCATTTGCCGAAACGAATGAGCCGCTCCCGCCGGAATTGAAACGCACACTCGATTTTTGCAGATGCTCGAGCCACTGCGGCGTGGGCTCGAATTGATACTTCTCCTTCAGCTGCTTCAGCGGCGGGTTGTTGAAGAGCCACATGCCTTCATCGCCCACAGCTGGCGAAATAACGGCGAGACTAAGAAGAAGAAGGGTGACGAAACGCATGGCGGAAACTAGAGCGAAGCGCGCTCCCGACAAAGGGAAATTGCTGCGGCCGGAAGATGTCGCAGGAGGCGCAGTTTTTCGCGCTAGGCAAATAAGTTCTTGCTCACTGCTTCTTTGATTTGTTGACATCTGCACCGTGAAATTCTCTCGGCTTGTCCTTGGCGGCGGCGCATTTGCAATAACTAGACACGAACAGGTCTCGTTAGTGGTGTCATTGACAAAAGTCGAAGTAACTGTGCTTTTCGCGGAACTTCTTGCCTTTGGGGTTTATTGCCTTGGAGTCATGCGATCCAGCACCGGGATATTGCGGCGTGGCTTTATTTTTCCGGTATTTGCTGATTACCCCCCTTGTGATTGGCGGTACCTACCCCCTGTGTTTTTGGCTATTTAGGTATATCTCCGCCACCTACTTCTACAATGACGGGATGGATTTGATTGAAGAAGGCACGAGCGCCACGACTCCGACCACGAAGGGCAAAAGGGGTCAGCGCTAACTATCGACACTGGACGCCCATTTTGCAGAGTTGGTACGCCAATCGCATTGCCAGACACCTCTACGACTTCGTGGGCAACAAGACGC